>JBIHZO010000318.1:0-4413 GCA_044231405.1 Cypionkella sp.
CATCGGCCAGTCACTGACCAAGCGCGGCCGCAACGCATCCCTGCGCATCATCACCGGGCATGACATGGACGGCTTTGCCGAGCAGGACTGGCGCGGCATGGCCCGGCCCGGCGAAGTCGCCGCCATCTACATGGGCAAGAAATCCGCCCGTTTCATCCAGGGCCGCCTGCTGATGCACGGTGCCGCCCCCGACACCGCTGTCACCCTGATCGAAAACGTCAGCCGTGCCGATGAGCGCATCCTCGCCGCCACCCTTGCCAGCCTGCCCGAGGCCGCAGTTGCGCTCGCAGGCCCCGCCGTCATCCTTTACGGCCTGTCCCCGCGTCAGGCCGCCACCGCCGCCCTTACCCTGAAAGAGGCCCGCGCATGAGCCGCCGCTACATCCCCAAAGTTGTCACCGCCAATGACCTGCGTCTGGGTGATGTGGTGTATCTGACCACCGATGACCGCTGGACGCGCCACCACCATGAGGCCGAGCTGATCGAGGACGAAGCCCATGCGCAGATGCGCCTGCTGCACGGCACGGCACAGCGCAACATCGTCGTCGGTGCCTATCTCGCCGATGCCAAGCAAGGCCCCAACGGCCCCGAGCCTGTGCATTTCCGCGAGGCGTTCCGCACCCGTGGTCCCTCCAACTACGCCCACGGCAAACAGGTAGACCTGACCAATGTATGATTATTCCGACTTCGACGACTCCTTCGTCCGCGCCCGCGTCGCCCAATTCTCGGACCAGGTGTCCCGCCGGCTGGACGGGTCACTGACCGAGGATGAATTCCGCCCGCTGCGCCTGATGAACGGGCTTTATCTGCAACTGCACGCCTATATGCTGCGCGTGGCCATCCCCTATGGCACCCTGAACCCCAATCAGATGCGCCAGCTGGCCTTGATTGCCGACACCTGGGACAAGGGCTATGGCCATTTCACCACGCGGCAGAACATTCAGTTCAACTGGCCAAAACTGCCCGACGTGCCGGCCATTCTGACGGCGCTGGCCGATGTGCAGATGCACGCCATCCAGACCTCTGGCAATTGCGTGCGCAACGTCACCGCCGACCATTTCGCCGGTGCTGCGGCGGACGAGATCGAAGACCCCCGCCCCTATGCCGAATTGCTGCGCCAATGGTCCACCGACCACCCGGAGTTTCAATTCCTGCCGCGCAAGTTCAAGATCGCCATCACCGGCAGTCCCAATGACCGCGCCGTCACCCGCGCCCATGACATCGGGTTGCGCATGGTGCGCAATGACGCGGGCGAGCCGGGCTTTGAAGTGATGGTGGGTGGTGGCCTTGGCCGCACCCCGATGATCGCCTTCACGGTGCGGGAATTCCTGCCCGTGGCCGATTTGCTGCCTTATGTCGAGGCGGTGCTGTCGGTCTACAACGTGCTGGGACGCCGCGACAACAAGTACAAGGCGCGCATCAAGATCACCGTGCATGAGACGGGCCGCGACGAGATTTCCCGCATGATCGAAGAGCGTTTCATCGAAATGCGCCCGCAGTTTGGCGGCGCGGATCAGGCCTTGCTGGAGGACATCCGAGCGGCCTTTGCGCCCCCGGCTTTCCGCACTGCGCCCACCGATGGGTATGATGCGTTTTACAAGGCCGACCCTTCGTTCCGCGCTTGGGCCGACACCAACCTGGCCACGCACCGCCACGACCAATACGCGATTGTCACCATCTCGGTGAAGGCCCATGGCGCCACCCCCGGCGATGCCACCAGCGACCAGATGCGCGTCATGGCCGATCTGGCAGAGCGTTACAGCCACTCTGACCTGCGCATCAGCCATGAGCAGAACGTCATCCTGCCGCATGTCCACAAATCCGATCTGCCTGCCGTGCATGCGGCCCTTGTGCAGGTCGGGCTTGGCACCGCCAACGTGGGCCTGCTGTCGGACATCATCGCCTGCCCCGGCATGGATTACTGCGCCCTCGCGACCGCCCGCTCCATTCCGGTGGCGCAGGAAATCGCGCTGCGCTTTGAGGAATTGAAGCTGGAGCATGACGTCGGCCCCCTGAAGATCAAGATTTCGGGCTGTATCAATGCTTGCGGGCATCACCATGTCGGCCATATCGGCATTCTGGGGCTGGACCGCGCCGGGGTGGAAAACTACCAGATCACGCTGGGCGGCGACGGCACCGAAACCGCGTCGATCGGCGAGAAAACCGGCCCCGGCTTTGCCTATGACGAAATCGTGCCGGCGATTGAGCGGATCATCCGCGCCTATCTGGAGATCCGCGAGGCCACCTCGGAAACCTTCCTGCAAGCCTATCGCCGCGTGGGTTTCGCACCGTTCAAGGTCGCACTCTATGGCTCGGACGGGGCCAAAGATGCCGCGTGACTTTCCGGCAGGCACCGTTGCGGATCGGGTGACAGCGCTGAACGCGCGCTACAAACACCACGCGGCCACAACGGTGCTGGAACTGGCGCTGAAGGACCATGATCTGGGCCAGGTGGCGCTGGTGTCGTCCTTTGGTGCGGAATCAGTGGTGCTGTTGCATCTGGTGTCGGTGATCGCGCCCGAAACCCCGGTGCTGTTCGTCGACACCCGGATGCTGTTTCAGGAAACGCTGGATTATCAGCGCGAACTGGCCGAAAAGCTGCATCTGTGCGATGTGCGCACCATCCGAGCAGCGCAGCCCCGCGTGGCCTTTGAAGACCCCGACAACACCCTGCACCGGTTTTCGACCGACGCCTGCTGCGCCGTGCGCAAGGTCGAACCTCTGGAACGGGCGCTGGCCCCGTTTGACGGCTGGATCACCGGGCGCAAGCGCTATCAGAATTCGACCCGCGCCGCGGTGGATTTCTTTGAGGCCGAGGCTGACACCCGGATCAAGGTCAACCCGCTGGCCCATTGGGGCCGTGAAGACCTTGATGACTACATGATCAACAACCGCCTGCCACGTCACCCTTTGGTGGCCCAAGGCTATCCGTCCATCGGCTGTGCGCCTTGCACCAGCAAGGTGGCACCGGGTGAAGATCCCCGCGCAGGCCGTTGGCGTGGGCAGGAAAAAACCGAATGCGGCATCCATTTCATCAATGGCCGCGCCGTCAAAATGAACAAGGAAACCGCCGCATGAGCATCCTCGTCACCGACGCGGGCTTTGCCCCCGTCCCCGCCGCCGATTTCGTCACTCTGGCCGACATCGCCGCCCACACAGGCGCGGTTGATCTGGCCCACACGGATGATCCCGAGGCGTTGGCAGCCTATCTGCCCGCCCTGACCCTGATCCGCATCGCCTTCCCCGCCTTCAACGACGGCCGCGCCTTCACGATTGCACGGCGGCTGCGCGCGCAGGGTTACACTGGCCTGTTGCGCGCCAATGGTCCTGTGATCGCCGACCAATACCCGATGGCGCGGCGCGTGGGCTTTGATCAGGTGGAAATCCCGGATGAGATGGCCCTGCGCCAGCCCGAAGAGCAGTGGACCTCGCGCGCCGACTGGAAGGCCCACGATTACCAATCGCGGCTGCGGGCCTGAGACAGGGCGGACCCAGGACGGGGCGGGCCAAATCAAGACGGGCCCAATCAAGACGGGCCCAATCAAGCGAGCCTGACGCCCAGTCTTCCATCTGATATGGATCAACGTTAGACAAAAGGAACCGGGTTGCCCCGGGCAAAATCCCATGACCGAAGTGACCCGCATGACCGAAGCCGCCGCCAAACCGCACCTGCCAGATGCCCAGATCGTGACATCGGTCAGACACTGGACCGACCGGCTGTTTTCCTTCCGGGTGACGCGGCCGCGCTCCCTGCGCTTTCGGTCGGGCGAATTTGTGATGATCGGGCTCATGGGCGACACCGGAAAACCCCTGCTGCGCGCCTATTCCATCGCCTCCCCGGCCTGGGATGACGAGCTGGAGTTCTATTCGATCAAGGTCCCCGATGGCCCCCTGACCAGCCGCCTGCAGCACATCGCGGTGGGCGATGAAATCATCCTGCGCCCCAAGCCGGTTGGCACTTTGGTGCATGACGCCTTGTTGCCGGGCAAACGGCTGTGGATGCTGGCCACCGGCACCGGCCTTGCCCCCTTTGCCAGCCTGATGCGCGAGCCCGAAACCTATGAGAAATACGATTCTGTCATCATGATGCACACCTGCCGTGAGGTGGCGGAACTGGAATATGGCCGCCAGCTGGTGGCAAGCCTCAAGGACGATCCCCTGATCGGCGATATGGTCGAGGGCAAGCTGCACTATTACCCGACCACCACGCGTGAACCGTCGGCGCATATGGGCCGCATCACCGACAACCTGCTGTCGGGCAAGGTCTTTGCGGATCTGGGACTGCCCCCCATGACCGCCGAAGAGGACCGCGCGATGGTCTGTGGCTCTCTGGCCTTCAACCATGATGTCAAGGCGGTGCTGGAGAAATTCGGCCTGCGTGAGGGTGCCAATTCCGAACCGCTTGAGTATGTTG
>JBIHZO010000320.1:0-4405 GCA_044231405.1 Cypionkella sp.
GACACCCTTTCAGATCTTGCGCCAATGCGGACAACAGCCGCGGCGTCACCTCGGCGTCGAAATCCTCAATCATCCCCAGCCGCAGCGTGGTCAGGCCGGACAGGTCGGCCATGGCCAGTTCGGCGCGCGCCTCGGCTTCAGCGTTCAGGATGGTTTGGGCGTGGCGGCGAAACATCGCACCCGCAGGGGTCAGGCCCATGGGCCGGGCGGATCGGTCCAGCAGCGTGGCGCCCAGCGCCGCCTCCAGCCCGGTCAGTTGCTGGCTGATAGCGGAAGGGCTGACACCCAAGCGTCTGGCTGCCGCAGAAATCGCGCGCTCATCGGCGACAGCCAGAAAGACTTCGATTCCCCACAGGGTCACACGGCCCGGAACTTCGGACATGGATCAAAGCTTTGACAGCTTCTTCTGAAGCTCGGCAAATTGCTTTTTGATCTCAGCCAATTCATCCGCCGGGGATTGGCCCGAAGGGGCTTCCTCTTGGGCGGGGCCAGAACCGTTCCAGCCCGGAACGCCGCCCATCATGGTTTTCATGAAGGCTTCTTGCTGCTTGCGCATCATGTCAAATCCCGGCATCGCGGTGAGCGGGTTCGGAATGACGCCAAGGTTTTCGATCACCTTGTGCTGGCCATCGCGCAGCATTTCAAAGCTCGCAGACAGGAACTGCGGCACCACCGATTGGATGTTGGTGGTGTAGCTGCGCACGAGGTCGGTCAACACGTTGGTCGGCAGCACGGTGTCGCCCTTGGATTCGTGTTCGGCCACAATCTGCAGCAAATACTGCCGGGTCAGATCATCGCCGGATTTCAGATCGACGATCTGCACCTCGCGCCCCGACCGGATAAAGCCCGCGATGTCTTCCAGCGTCACATAATCGGACGTTTCGGTGTTGTAGAGACGACGGCTGGCATAGCGCTTGATCAAAAGCGGCTTCGCTGTTTCGGCCATCTGGACCCCCCGGGTGTTGCAGTGCAGAGAAAGCTTAGTGCAGCGCAGAATAAAAAGAAAGGGCGGGCTGAAACAGCCCGCCCGACGCATCATCCCGACAGGGAGGAAGGGGGAGATACGCGATCCTTGTGGATTACTTCGCAGCAGCAGCTGCTTTTTTGGCAACGTTCTGCACTTCGTCGGTGGCTTTTTTGACAACGGCGGTGGCTTCAGCCGAAGCGTCCTTGCCGGCTGCCAGCATCAATTCAACGGTTTCCATTTGAACTTTTTTCGCGATCTCAGCGAAAGCAGCCATGTTCTCGGCAGCCATTTCAGCAGCGGCGGTTGCGAAATCGCTGGCGGCTTTCGAATAGTCAGCTGGTTCGACTTTGGCTTTGGTGGCGCCAGACAGCTTGGCGATGGTTTCTTTGGCCCATTTGGACGACAGCTCGGTCGACTTTTCGGCAGCTTCCAAAGCCACTTTCGACAGCTTCTCGCCGAAGGCTGCCTGGGTTTTGAAGGCGTTCTGGAACGCGGTCGCGTCAACCGGGAACTTTGCCATCATGTCTTGCATAACTTTGGTGAAATCGGTGGTGTTGGTCATTTGATCGCTCCTGAGGTTGTCGGGTTCAGCCCGTTTCCTGATGCAATAAATATACATGCTGCACTGCAGCATTTCAAGTGAAATTTCTGCGACGCAGCGATGACAAAGCCGCATGGCTTGCCGCAGCGGAAAGGTCCTTCCAAGTCAAGCGCTTGGCAGAGCCGACGGCTGAGCCGACACATAAGTCCCCGGTGCCGCACACAGAACAGGCCGCCCCGAATCACCCGGAACCCGCGCTGCAATCTGCTCACCCGAGCGTTCCGCCAGCCACGCCCCCCAACGCGGCCACCAACTGCCCGCGTGGAATGTCGCCCCCGCCATCCAGTCATCGGGAGCGCCCGCAACCGGGCCTGCATTGGTGTAGTGGCCGTATTTGCCCTTGGCAGGCGGGTTGATGATGCCCGCGATGTGACCCGACTGTGACACGATAAAGGTCTTGTCCGCCGACCCCATCTGTTTGACGCCGTTGAAGCTGCCACGCCAATGGGCGATGTGGTCGGTCTCACAGGCAATCGCGCAGACCGGCAGCTTGATCTCGGACAGGCTGGTCGGACGGCCAAACACCGGGAAGGTGCCCTTGGCAAAGCCGTCGCGCTGACACAGGCCACGCAGGTATTCCAACGCCATCTTGCCCGGCAAATTGGTGCCGTCGCCGTTCCAGAACAAAAGGTCAAACGCGGGCGGGGCCTCGCCCATCATGTAGCTTTTGATCGCAGGTCCATAGATCAGGTCATTGGATCGCAAGAACGAAAACGTCCGGCTCATGAAGCTTTTCTGTAGCATGCCATCGACGCCGATCTGACGTTCAATCCCATCGACGAAGTCATCATTCAGAAAAACCCCAACCTCACCCGGGTCGGAAAAATCGGCCAGAGTGGTGAAGAAGGTCGCAGATTTGACCGTGTCATCGCCCGCCTTTTGCAGATGCGCCAAGGTCAGGCCAAGGGTGGTTCCGGCGATGCAATAGCCCACAGCGTTGATCTGTTTTTCGCCGGTGATGCGCCGCACCTCGGCCATCGCGGTCAGATAACCCTCGCGGATATAGTCATCCATGCCAACATCAGAATACGACGCATCGGGGTTGACCCAAGACACCATGAACAGCGTAAAGCCTTGATCCACAATCCATTTGATCAAGCTGTTTTGCGGCTTCAAATCCATGACGTAGAATTTGTTGATCCAGGGCGGGAACACCAGCAGGGGGGTCGCGTACACGGTGGGTGTGTTGGGGCTGTACTGGATCAACTCCAGCATGCGGTTGCGAAACACCACGGCACCGGGACTGGCGGCAATGTTCTGGCCCACGACAAAGGCTTCACGGTCGGCCAGCGTGACTGCCAACTCGCCATTGTTGGCCTCAATGTCCGCAACAAGGTTTTCGAGGCCCTTCACAAGGCTTTCGCCATCGGTTTCGACCGCCTTTTCCAAGGCATCGGGGTTGGTGCCCAAAAAGTTCGTGGGGGCCAGCATGTCAACGATCTGCCGGGTGAAATACTCGACCCGCTTGCGGTCCGGCGCATCCAGCGTCTCCATATCGTCAACCGCATCCTGAACCGCCTCGGCGTTGAACAGATACTGCTGTTTGAGGTAGTTGAATGCGGGATGGGTTTCCCACAGCGGATTGGCAAAGCGGCGGTCCTTGGGGGTCGGGTCCGGTGGGGCCCTGAATTCACCCTTGGCCAGCATTTGCTGCGCCTCGACGTAATGCTTCAGGGTCTTGCCCCAATAGCTGACCTGATGTTCCAGCACTTTTGCCGGGTTCTGCATCATGCCAGCCAGATAGGCACTTGCGGCCTTCATGAACATGTCGTTCGACGGGCCGTCCAGCGCCTTGTCATGGGGCTTTGACTTTGACAGGGCGGCCATCAACCGTTCCGACAATGTTTCAAGTTTCGCAAGATTTGCCGTCATGCGTTGCAATTTAGCCCCTGCGTCACTGTCTTCGGTTGTCATGTTAAACTTTCGCCCCTATTCTTTTTGCAAGTGCAGCATAAACTCGCCCGGCCCGATAGGGCATGCGGCGAATGGGCCGGGGCCCCTTCCCCGCCAAGGAGTCGTTATGAAGTATATGGCCACCTATGACCTCATGGAAAGCATTCGCAACACGAATGAGTGGATGGGCGCGACTGCCCGCGCCATGGCGTCCTATCCGGCGTTCTCGATGACGATGAATCCGATGCTGCAAATGACCGCCGCATGGGGCGAGGTGGCAGAACGGTCGTTCCGCCGCATGGTCGCCAAGCCTGACTGGGGCATCCGGTCGATCCCCGGCCCCGAAGGTCAGGACCATCTGATTGATGTGGAAACTGTGGTCGCCAAGCCTTTTGGCAGCCTGATCCACTTTAACGTGCGTCGCCGTGCGCCGATGGCCCGCAAAATCCTGCTGGTGGCACCAATGTCGGGTCACTATGCCACCTTGCTGCGGTCTACCGTCGCCAGTCTGTTGCCGGATGCCGACGTTTATGTGACCGATTGGCACAACGCGCGCGACATTCCGGTGTCAGCAGGCAAGTTCGACATTGAGGATTACACGCTCTATCTGGTTGAATTCATGCGTGCACTCGGGCCTGACACCCATGTCATCGCCGTGTGCCAACCCGCGCCATTGACCCTTGCTGCCACCGCCTATCTGGCGGCAGAGCATCCCGATGAACAGCCGCGCAGCCTGACCCTGATCGGCGGGCCGATTGATCCCGATGCAGCCGCCACCGACGTCACCGACTTTGGCCGCCGAATCACCATGGGGCAGCTGGAACAGATCGCCATTCAGCGCGTGGGCTTCAAATACCCCGGCGTGGGGCGTCTGGTGTATCCAGGCTTGCTGCAACTGCAAAGTTTCATCTCGATGAATTCGGAGCGCCATTCCAAGGCGTTTT
>JBIHZO010000321.1:0-4401 GCA_044231405.1 Cypionkella sp.
TCAAAGTCGAAAACCGGAAAGGGTCAGGTGACAGCGCCGATCTTTCTGCTGGTGCGGCAAGTGAAGCTGCCCAAAAGGCTCAATCTGGCACGCGACGCCGAACGCACGCAGGCCGCCATTCCAGGCAGCATTGTGCGCAATTGGGTCGAGGATCATCTCTGATGTCCAGCAAACGCGAACAGGTTCTGGCCGCCCTGCACGCGCGCCTGGCATACCCGCGCTGGCCATGTTCTGCTTTCACCCCGATCATTCGGGTCGGGGTGAAAGCAAGTTTTCAGTTGGGCCGCTCGACGGGCTGGCTGCGCTCAATGTCAAACTGCAGAAATTGATCGAAGAGGGCGGTCTTCTTATAGAGCAGACCGCCCTGATTGGCATCAGTGCAGGCAATGATTTGGGTTTCCAGCAATCCAAACCAGATCAATGGGCTGAGGAATACGCCCCTCATGAAAATGTCGAGAAACTGTACTGGCCTTCGCGCGGGCTTCTCGAAGAACTCCATCGGTGGAACAAAACAGTATCTTGTCAATTCCTCGGGGCTTCTTGCGGTGTCGGCTGTAATCGACAGCGCCCAAAGCACTATTCCACTTTGCTCATGAACCCAAGGACCGGCCAATTTCGTCAGGTTGCGTGGGTTCACTTTAGAGAAGGCCGCCTCGAAAATGCGCCTAATGAGAGGAAGATTGATTTCACCTCTCAGAATGCGGCGGCCGTTTTCCCGAATTTCGATCCGATCAATTTCGACATTGATCAGGTCACATTCGATGGCCAGCGCTTTCAAGAAGTCCAGCGGGCCGATGATATCTTCGCGTAGGGGGCGTGAAAGCCCCTCGGTGTTCACCAAATCAAGTCCCGGCCAATCGGTCGTGGCCAAGAGCAACTCAAGGCTGTCGGAAGTCAGCTGGCAATCGGAATCTGACTGCACCCGTCTTTCCGAAATCAAAGTCAAAAACACCTTCAGGTTAGTGAAAACTCGGGATCGCACCAGTTCTGCCGCGTTGCCGCTGTAGTTGATCTTTATGGGCGATGCCGCGCCGTTGAACGGAACCAAGTTGGAAAGGGCATCAGGAGGCAACTGAAGCCAGGCCGGAAGAACATCACCCAGCCAATCTGTCAGTACCGCAGGCAGGGGTGTTGAAAGCTTGATTCTGGACATGATGATGAAGTTACCTTGAGATTGAAGGACCATAGTACCCCATGCCCAGCAAACGCGAAACCATCCTTGCCGCCTTGCAGGCGCGGCTGCAAACTCTTGCAGCCCCTGTTCTGCGCGGTGAGGTGTTGCCCGAACGCATCCCGGGCACGGGGCTGATCATCCTCCGAGATGGCAAGCCAGGCGATCCGGAGGTGACGCTGTCGCCGCTCACGTATTTTTACGAGCATCGGGCCGAGTTGGAGGTTGTCATCCAGGCGGGCACGGGGCGCGATGCGCTGTTCGACGCGCTTACAGCAGATATCGGCGCGGTGCTCACCGCTGATCGCACACTGGGCGGCCTTTGTGATTGGGTTGAGGCGGAAGCGCCAGAGCCGGTCGATCTGGCCATCGATGGGGCGGCGACGCTAAAAGCTGCGGTGATCACCGTTGTGCTGCACTACGCAACAAATGACCCGCTGGTCTGAAACTTGCGTTCAGCAGGTTCGGTAGTAACCGCCAGAGTAGCGGCAGTATTCCGTGGCCACGCCCATGTAGATCATTTCTGCTGCAATGTCGCGTCCATCGGGCAAGAAGCACTGGGCAACGAGGCGGTTGTAGCGATCAATATCGCGAACTTGGCAATCAAGTGAAGCGCCTGAGATCAAACTGCGCATGGCGCGTGTCGCTTCAGATCCACCGGCTTGCTTGCGCTCCGGAGCATCCAGACCCCAAACGCGGATGGCGGGGCCCAGTCCTGACAAATGGAATGTGTCGCCATCTGTGACGCGACTGACCGTTCCCGAAACGGAATTGGTCTCGGCGGTGAGGTAGCCCGCAAAAACCATGCTCAAGGCCAGCACGAAGACGGATGCGCAGCGTCGGCTGGCGCGAAGTGAATTAACGAGGACATTTCTGATCATATTCAGACCTTCGATCATCTCGTCGGCAAAGGCAACCCGCTGACGTTTCGCATTTTTTCAGGAGAAAGACATGGCACGTGCACAAGGAGCGCGGGCGCAGATGGCGCTTGCGTTCGAGACTGTCTACGGCACCCCACCGGGGTCCGGATTTACCCAGATGCCGTTCATCACCTCATCACTTGCGGCCGAGCAGCCACTGCTGGCCTCGGAATTGCTGGGCTATGGCCGCGATCCCCGCGCGCCACTTCTGGATGCGATCACCACCGATGGCGACGTCGAGGTGCCGATCGATGCCGTGGGGTTTGGCTTCTGGCTGAAGGCGGCGTTCGGCGCACCCACTTCGGCAGGCACGGTGGCGGCCACCGGCTCAATCGCGTTCTCGGCCCAACCGCTGGCCAACAGCACGGTGACGATCAATGGCACGCTGTTCACCTTCGTGGCGTCTGGCGCTGTCGGCAACCAGGTCAGCATCGGGGCCAACCTTGCGGCGACGATGACGGCGCTGGCCGTGGCTTTGAACGCCAGCGTCGTCGCAGGCGTGGTGCTGGCAACCTACACCGGCACGGCTACCGCGCTGAATATCGCGTTTGATGTGCTTGGCGGCACCGGGAACACCTTCACTCTGGCGGCGTCGATTGCGCCTGCCTCCAATGGCACGGCCTCGGCGACAACCCTGACCGGCGGTTTGACTGCCCACACCTTCCTTTCGGGCAGTTGGACCCTGCCCAGCATGTCCATCGAGGTCGGCATGCCGGAAGTGCCGCGCTTTGCCATGTATTCTGGCTGCGTGCTGGATCAGTTGTCGTGGCAGATGGAGCGATCCGGCCTTCTCGGGGCCAAGGCCATGCTGGTGGCACAGGGCGAGGCCATCGCCGGGGCCACTGGTGCTGGAACGCCAGCTGCCATCGCGTTGAAGCGGTTCGGTCATTTCAACGGGTCCATCAAGCGCGATGGGGTTGCGCTGGGCAACATCGTCTCGGCCGATGTGACCTATGCCAACAATCTCGACCGGATCGAGACCATCCGCGCCGATGGCAAGATCGACGGCGCGGATCCGACCATCGCGGCCCTGACCGGCAAGATTGATGTGCGCTTTGCCGACACCACGCTCCTGACCCAAGCCATCAACGGCACGGCTGCAGCGTTGGAATTCAGCTACGCGCTGGGCAGCGGTGAAGGCCTGACCCTCACTGCCCACGCGGTTTATCTCCCCCGCCCCCGCATCGAAATCAAAGGCCCGAAAGGCGTGCAAGCGTCCTTCGATTGGCAGGCCGCAATCGCCAGCAGCCCGGCGCGCATGTGCACCGTGATGCTGGTCAACAACATTACAGGTTATCCATGATCCGGATCCAGCTTTCCCCCGAGCCGCAATGGCTCTCTCTCGGCCACGGCGTGCGGCTGCTGCTTTTGCCGCTGACCACGGCGCTGATGGTGGCCACCCGGTCTGATCCTGCAGTGCAGGATTTGGCCACCGATGCCAGCAACGACACAAGAGCGGCGATCTTTGCCGCAGCCCTTGCCCGCCGTGCAATTGCCGATTGGGATGGGGTCGGTGACGAGGATGGCAATCTCCTGGCTGTGACCCCCGCAGGCATAGACGCCCTGCTGTCGCTCTGGCCGATCTTCGAGGCTTTCAACCTGCTCTATGTCAGCCCCGGCATGTTGCTGGACGCGGAAAAAAACGGCTCTGCGCCCTCGCCGACTGGCACTTCAGCGGGGGCGACAGCTATTGCCAGGCCTGTCAAACGCAATGCCCAGACTGCCCTGCGCGACTGAACCAGCCGGTCAGCCATGACGGTTGGCAGGTCTGGGATCTGGTTGGGCGTCTTGGTGGCCAGATGCGGGTGGCAGGCAAAGCCGTGCTGGGCTGGGACATGAGTGCGGCCTTGGCCCTCGGCCATGCGCTGGGCCTGAACCCAATGGTGGTGGCGGAACTGCTGCCGGAACTTGAGGCGGTCATGGTCCGTCGCATCAACGAGAAGATCGCCGCTTCAGACTGAAGGCTCTCAGGCGCTGGCTTTGCCAAACAGGGTCACGCCCGGAAGTCCTTCGAAATGCGCATCGCAGGTCAGCAAGGTTGCGCCGCGCAGGCGGGCGGTTGCAAAGATGATAGCATCGGCGGTGGTTAGCTTGTGGGCGCGGCAGGCCTCCGCCGCTGCGAGGGCAATCTCGGTGTCGAGCGGGATGACCTGACAGACTTGGGTGAACGCTATCACCTGATCCGCCTTGTCTTCACCCAACTCGCGGGTAAGCCATTTCGTAAGTTCAAGCTGCACCATGGTCGGCACAAGCCAGTCGGCTTGTTCAGGCATATGCCCGTTCAGCTTCTCACCTGTGGGAGAGCCGGTT
>JBIHZO010000322.1:0-4355 GCA_044231405.1 Cypionkella sp.
CGCTGGCGCAGCCACGCGCATTTGCTTTACGGCAATTGGATCAACGAGATATATCAGGGAACGCCCTATGATCTGGCCGAAATTGGCCGTTAGTCTGCTGCTGATCGCGGCCGTTCTGGCCGGTTTCGCGGTCTATGTGCTGCATCGGGCGGCATCGCGTGACACGGCACTGCTGGCCACCCATCCGCCCACGGGGCAGATCCTGACCGTCAACGGCCTGCGCGTGCAGGTGCTGATCGCTGGCGCGGGGCCGGACCTGATCCTGATCCACGGCGCATCCGGCAACGCCCGCGATGTGACGCTGGCCTTGGCCAACCGTTTGACCAAGGATCACCGCGTCATCGCCTTTGACCGCCCCGGTCTGGGCCATTCCGATCCCTTGCCGGATGACAGCCTTGCCGCCCAAGCGCTGCATCTGTCCGCCGCCGCATTGCAGTTGGGTGTCAGCAATCCTCTGGTCGTCGGGCAAAGCTATGGCGGATCTGTCGCCTTGGCCTGGGCGCTGCACAGCCCGCTGAAGCCGCGCGCGCTGGTGCTGATTGCCTCGCCCAGCCTGCCATGGCCGGGGCCGCTGGATATCTGGTATCGGCTGAACAACACAGCCTTGGGCGCAGCGCTTCTGATCCCGCTGGCCACGGCTTTCGTGTCGGACACCTATATCAACGCCTCGATTGAGGGCATCTTCCGACCTGCATTGGCGCCGCCCGGCTATGCCAAAGCCATCGACGCCCCGATGACCCTGCGCCGCAGCGCCCTGCGCGCCAACCTGTCCCAAGTCAACGCCCTGCGCGCGCAACTTGTTGATATGGAACCGCTTTACGCACGACTGGCCCTCCCGATCGAGATCATCCACGGCAGCGCCGACACCATAGTGCCACTGCACATCCATTCGCGCCCTTTCTCGGCCCTGCACCAAAACGCGCATCTGACGGTGATAGACGGCGCTGGCCACATGCCGCATTACTCCCATCCCGACGTGGTGATCGCCGCCATCGCCCGCGCCGCATTGCGCAGTCCGCACCAATCGCCATAATGGGCCAAATCCAAACGGAGCCCACCATGTCAGATCTGCCTTTTGACGGAGCCATCAGCCGCTATTTTCAGCAAGGCGCACCCAAAGAGGTGCGCAACGCCATTGAAAAGGCGGGCAAAGATGAAATCCTGTGGCAGGGCTATCCCTACCGTGAAGAGACGAAGAAGAAGGACTTCGAGGCGCATATGGACGCGCTGCAAATACAGCTGGTGCGCATGCAGGCCGATGTGAAAGCGAGCGGCAAACGCATCGTGGTGGTGTTTGAAGGCCGCGATGCCGCAGGCAAAGGCGGCGCGATCGGCGCGATGCGCGAAAACCTCAATCCCCGCGTCGCAACCGTGGTCGCCCTGCCGAAACCCTCGGACCGCGAGGCAGGGCAGTGGTATTTCCAGCGCTATGTCGATTGGCTGCCCGCTGCGGGCGAAATCGCGCTCTTCGACCGATCCTGGTACAACCGCGCCATGATCGAACATGTGTTCGGGTTCTGCACCCCCGATCAGCGCGCGAAATTCTTCCGGCAGCTGCCTGATTTTGAACGCATGATCGTGGACGAGGGCATCACCCTGATCAAGCTGTGGCTGGAGGTCGGGCAGGCCGAACAACTGAAGCGTTTCCTCGACCGCGAACAAGACCCGCTGAAACAGTGGAAACTGTCCTCCATCGACATTGACGGGCTGTCGAAATGGGACGCCTATTCGACAGCCATCGCGGAAACCATGCAGATCAGCGACTTCAAACACGCGCCCTGGACCGTGATCTTGTCGGATGACAAGCTGCGCACGCGGATTGCGGCGGTGCAGACCCTGCTGCACGCCGTGGATTACAAAGGCAAGGACCAGGCCTGTATCGGCAAGGTTGACGACAAGATCTGCGGCGGCGTGAACCTGCGGCCATGAAGCGCGGCTACCACCATGGTAACCTGCGGCAGGCTCTGATCGACGCGGCGCTGATCCTGATTGCCGATCAGGGTCCGACCGGTTTCACCCTCTCCGAGGCCGCCAAAGCCGCCGATGTCACTCCGGCCGCCGTTTACCGCCACTTCGCGGGCCGCGATGATCTGATCGCCGAAGTTGCGCGCCAAGGCTATGACATCTTCGCCGCGCTGATGGAGTTTGCCTTCAACAACGGCCAACCCACCGCCCTTGCGGCGTTCGAGGCGACGGGGCGGGCTTACCTTGCCTTTGCGCGCAAATATCCCGGCCACTATATGGCGATGTTCGAATCCGGTCTGAACCTGAACGCCCATCCCGAACTGGCCGTGGTGGCGCAAAAGGCGCGCGGTGTGTTGGAACGCGCGGCGGAAAACCTGTCGCAACACATGCCCGCCGCCAAACGCCCGCCCTCCACGATGTTTTCGGCCCATATCTGGGCGCTCAGCCATGGCGTGGTGGAACTCTTCATGCGCGGATCACCCGGCAGCAAAAGCCCCTACCCGCCCGAAGACCTGCTGGAGGCCGGGATCGGCATCTATCTGCGCGGGCTGGGCCTGTTGCCGCCAGACACATAGCCCAATTCACATTGGCTCAAATATCCAGGCAGGAACTCTAGGGTTCCGGCTTGCGCGAAGCGCGCAGGCGCGTCAGCGCTTCAAACAAACGCGCGTAGCGCTCCGCTGGATCACGCCTGCTACCGGAACAGCACCAAGGCACCGGGCGACCAGGCCATGCGGGCGCGGGTGCCAATGTCCAAAACCGGGCGGCCAAACACGTTGCGCATCGACAGGCGCATCGGTTTGTCGGTGCCATCCAGTTTGATATCGTAATAGGTCATGTCGCCGTAATAGACGACCTCTTCGACCACGGCCCAGCTTTCGCGGTCGGTGGCGGTTTGACCCTCAAACAGAATGGTCAATGTTTCGGGACGAAAGCCCACCGAAGCGCCACCCTCGCTGGGGCTGCCCATCACCTGACCTGCATCCATGGTCAAGGTGCCAAAGCCTTCGGCATCCACCTCGACGCGGCCATCCTGCTCAGACAGAATTTTTGCAGGCAGAAAGTTCATGGTACCGATGAAATCCGCCACCTTGCGGCTGTTTGGACGCCTGTACAGGGTTTCCGGATCGGCCAGCTGCGCGATTTCGCCTTCAAACATCACCGCGATACGGTCCGACATGACCAAGGCTTCTTCCTGATCATGGGTCACAAGGATGAAGGTGATGCCGACTTGCCGCTGCAGTTTGATCAACTCGACCTGCATCTGCTCGCGCATCTTCTTGTCCAGCGCTGACAAGGGTTCATCCAGCAGCAGCACCTTGGGCTTCAAGATCAGCGCCCGCGCCAGTGCCACCCGCTGCCGCTGCCCACCCGAAAGCGCATGGGCCGCCCGCGCGCCATAGCCTTTCAGGCCCACCATCTCCAGCGCCTCGGCCACAGCTTTGGCCTTGTCCGCCGCCGATCGCGGATCTTTGCGCAGACCGAAGCCGACGTTCTGTTCCACTGTCAAATGTGGAAAGATTGCGTAAGACTGGAACACCATATTGGTGGGCCGCACGTTGGCCGGCACCCCTTCCATATCCTTGTCATCGATCATCACGACGCCCGAAGAGATGCCCTCGAACCCCGCAATCGTGCGCAAAAGCGTGGTCTTGCCACAGCCGGACGGCCCCAGCAGCGAGAAGAACTCTCCGGCGCGGATGGTTGCGGTGATCCCGCGCAGGGCGTGGTAATCCCCATAATATTTATGGACGTCTTTGAATTCGATCATGGTTTGACCGGGAACAGCGGATTTTTCAGACGTCACAGGAAGCCTCCAGTATCCTTGCCGCCGGTTTTGGCGATGCCACGGCGGCGGAAATATTCAGCGGTTGCAAGCAAAGCGATGGACAGCATCACCAGGATCGTCCCCAAAGCCAGAATGACCGGCACGTTCTGCGGAAAGCGGAACTGGCCAAAGATATAGACTGGCAGGGTGTTTTCATTTCCGGCCAAAAAGAAGGCCATGATGAACTCATCCAGACTGATGGTGAAAGTGATCAACAAGGACGAGATGATCCCCGGCATCACCAGCGGCAAGATCACCAGCCGGAACGCCGAGAGCGGGCTTTCACCCAAGTCATAGGCGGCTTCCTCAAGCGATTGATCCAGTGATTGAAATGCCGCCGACAGGATCGCGATGGAAAACGGCGTACAGACCAGCACATGGCCCAAGATCACCGTGAACAGCGACAATGGAATGCCAAGCCCCAGCAACACCGCCAACAGCGCCACCGCCAGAATGATTTCCGGCAGAACCAAGGGCAGCATGATCAGCCCCATCAGCGGCGCCTTGAACGGATAGGCATAGCGGGTCGAAGCGCGCGACGCAAAGATGCCCAAAATCGTCG
>JBIHZO010000323.1:0-4311 GCA_044231405.1 Cypionkella sp.
AGCGGCATCCTGAGCGGAGCAAAACCCATCCAGCACATCGTCAAGCACCTTGGCCGGATCACGCTCCAACGGGCTGCCATAGCCGCCACCGCAAGGTGAGTAATAGGCCATGACGTCGTTCTTCTTCACGGCAAGCCCGTGGAATTTTGAGGGCATTTCACGCACCTCTCCACCCGCAATGTTGTAGATGTCGCATTTGCCCACGGCGCCCGGTTTGCCGCCGAAGATGCCCCATGGCACATTGGTGTGACGTTCGGATTCATGGGTGATGATGCCATCGGTCAGAATACGTTGCGCTTTGACCACGCCGATACCGCCGCGGAAACGGCCCGCGCCGGGCGCCACGTCGTCGCGCAACTCGTAACGATCGCAGATCATCGGGATGTGCATGGCAAGATCTTCCAGCGGATTGTTCCGCGTGTTGGCCATCAGGTTGTCGATGGAATCCGGGCCATCCGACTTGGGCCTGCCGCCGTAAGCACCCTCGTTCACCTCAAGGAAAACCCAGTAATTCCCGTCATCCTTCACCCCGGCATAAGAGGCAAAGCTGATCGAGGCCGAGGAACCCGCGATGATCTCATCGGGCAGAACCGGGGCCATTGCCTTGATGATCAGGTCGATCATGAAGTTGCACTGCGTGAAACGCGCCTCGGCGGCGGCCGGGGCCTTGGGGTTGAAGATGGTGCCCAAGGGGGCGATCACGGAAATGGGCCGGAACGAGCCTTGGTTGGAGGGCACGCGGGTCGGCGAAGTTGCCGTGTCCAGCAACAGCTTGCGGAAGGCTGCAAAGGCCGCGACCTTGGTGGAACCTTCAAACGGCACGTTATAAGCGGTTGGGGTTTGCGGTGCCGAGCCAGTCAGATCCACCTCAATCCGGTCGTCTATGACGCGGACACAGACCTTGACCGGAAGGCGCTGCCCCCGGTTGCGACCGTCGTCATCCAGCCAGCCTTCGGCGCGGTATTCGCCGTTCGGAATGGCCGAAATCCGTTGCCGCAGCATGGTTTCAGAGTAGTCCATAAGCTGATTGCACGCCGAAAAGACCAGATCCTTGCCGTAACGATCAAGCAATTCCTTGAAGCGTTTCACCCCCAGACGGGCCGAGGCAATCTGCGCCTCGATATCGTCGACCAACTGCCGCGCAGCACGGCTGTTGCGGCGGATGTAGTTCCACATTGTATCGTTGCGCTCGCCCTTGCGGTAAAGCTTGGTGCCGGCAAACAGCATGCCCTCGGCAAAGACGTCCGGCACATCAATGATCAGACCGGGGGTCGCCGCCCCGATGTCGATGTGGTGTGCTGTGTTGGCGGAATAGCCCACCAACGCGCCGTCATGGAAGATCGGGATGACAATGGCGAGGTCGGGCGTGTGGGAGGAGCCGAAATAGGGATGGTTATGCACCACCACGTCGCCTTCGAACCACTGGCCGTCATCCAGACTTTCCTTGATCCCGTTCAGATAGCCGGGGATCGACCCGATGTGCATCGGCGTCGACTCACTTTCGCACAGTGTATTGAAATCCTTGTCGAAAAGCCCAGCGCCAAGGTCTTCGGATTCCCGGATGATTGACGAAAAAGACATGCGGAACAGCACATGCGCCATCTCTTCGGCGATGGTCTCCATCGCGCCCCGGATGACTTGCAGCGTGATTGGATCGACTTTGAGTTTGGTCATGATGTGATCCTCAAATCTTGGCGATGCGCAGGCTGCCGTAGGTCAGAACCTCGGCCCGATAACCCGGCGGCAACAGCGTGGTGGAGTTGTGCTGGATCAGAATGCCTGGGCCATCGATGGTGACACCGGCACCCAGTCTGGTGCGGTCATAACGCGGGGTATCGTGCGTGGAACCATCGTCGAACACCGTCTCCCGTGTGTAAAGGTGCGAGGCCGGAACATCGGCCTGCGTGCCCTTGGCGACCTTCGGAAGCTGCAAATGGGGGGCGGCGGCGGTGGCGATGACACGGATGTTGTAGAGTTCAACCAAGGCATCATCGAAGGCATAACCATAGTCGGCTTTGTGGCGGGCGTGAAAGGCGTTGATCACCTCAACCCGGTTGTCCCCGGTCAGGCGGCCGCTTGGGATTGGCACGCGCAACTCAAAGCCCTGGCCGTGATAGCGCACCTCGGCGATCACCTCGAAATGGCGGTCGGGGGCGGCGATGGCATCGGCGTCAAGGTCAAGGTTGCCTGCGATCACAAGCGTGTCGACCACGGCGTTGACCCTGTCCATCGCTGCTTCCGTCGCGGTGTAAAGGTTGGTGATGACCGAACGGATGTGTTCATATTGCAGGTTGGTGCCAAGCAGGCCCATCGCGGCAGTGATGCCGGGGGCAAGTGGCACAAGCACGTCCTTGGCCGACACCAGTTCCGCCAGCGCGACGCCGTGGAAAGGGCCCGCGCCTCCAAAAGGCATCAGACTGAACTCACGCGGGTCATAGCCACGGGCAACTGAATTTGCGCGCATGGTCAGGGCCATGTTGTTGTTGACGACCTTGATGATGCCCAGAGCGGCTTGGGTGACCGAAATCCCCATCGGATCAGCGATTTTGTCCTTGATCGCCTTGTGCGACAGCGCGGGGTCCAAGGGCAGATCGCCGCCAAGGAACTTGTCGGCATCCATGCGGCCCAGAACCACCTGAGCATCGGTTACCGTTGGTTCTGTGCCACCACGGCCATAGCAGGCAGGCCCCGGCTCGGACCCCGCCGAACGCGGTCCAACATGGAAGCCCCCCGCCGCATCAAGATAGGCAATCGAACCCCCGCCGGCACCAATTGTCTCAAGGTCGATCATCGGAGCCATGACGGCATGGCCCGACACCAATGTATCACGCGGGTTCTTGATGCGGATGCGGCCTCCGGCGATGGTGGAGATATCGGCTGAGGTGCCGCCGATGTCGTTGGTCAGGATGTTTTCGATCCCTGCCAGCCGCGCCTCTGCCAACGCACCGATGACGCCGCCAGCCGGACCAGACAACAGAATGCCGACGGGCTTCTTTGCGCAGCCCTCGATCGTGGAAATGCCACCATTCGACTGGATCACACGCAGCTTGGCCGGGATGCCCGCCGCCTGCACCTTTTCCTCCAGATTGCGCAGATACAGCGCCGATTTCGGCCCGACATAGGCGTTCATCGCGACCGTAGAAAAGCGTTCATACTCGCGGATCACGTTCGCCACTTCCGAAGAAATGGAGACATAGGCGTCCGGAATCTCCTCCAGCACAATCTCACGCGCGCGCTTTTCGTGGGTGTCGTTCAGAAAGCTGAACAGAAAGCCGACGCAGACCGATTTGATGCCGCGCTTGCGGAACAAGGCGCAGGCGGCGCGGATTTCGGCTTCGTTCATCGCGACCGAGACGTCGCCGTTTGGTGGCAGGATGCGTTCGGTGATCGCGATGCGGTTGCGGCGTTTGACCAGAGGGTTCGACTGCCACGGCACATCGAAGTGCAGCGAAAAGTTGTGAGGACGCTTGTGCCGGCCGATGTGCAGGATGTCGCGAAAACCGCGCGTCGTCAGCATGCCAACTTCGGCCCCGTTGTGTTCGATGGTGATGTTGGTGGCAACAGTGGTGCCGTGGGCGATCAGGCTGACGTCTTCTTTCGCAATGCCCGCAATGCCGCAGATTTCCATCACACCCTTGATCACCGCAATCGACTGATCCTTCGGCGTCGAGGGCACCTTGTGGAAGAAAATGCCCTTGTCACACTCCAGAACAAGGTCGGTGTTCGTTCCGCCCACATCCACACCAATCCGTGCCATCATACCCTCGCTGCTGTTTCTTTTGGTTGCGGGGCACCCTGGACGGATGCCCCCGAGGCCGATCAGGCGCGGTTCAAGCGACCAATTTCGTCAAGCTTGTTGCAGATATCAGCCACCGACTCGACATCGCCAAACTTGGCGTCGATATCGAACAGGTTCCATGCCACGGCACCGGGCACCCGGTCGCCAATCGCCTCACGCGCCGCAATGGTGCGGAAACCGTCGGCAAGACCATCACAGATCGTCTGACGCACACAGGCGCAAGCGGTCACTCCCGTCACCACGATGGTATCGACGTTGCCAGCCCGCAGGATGCCTGCAAGTTCAGTGCCATGGAACGCAGATGCGCGCTTTTTCAGCAGAGTGTATTCGCCCTCGATCGGCGCGATCCGGCTGTCGATGGCCCACAGATCCTTGTCGGCCAGATTGACCACCTCAATCGGGATCTTGTCATGCCACAGGCCCATGTCGGTGAAACCGGCGTTGCGGTCGGTGATCTCATAAGCGGTGGTCACGTGCACCACGGGCAGGTTGTTGGCCCGGAAGTGCTTCAG
>JBIHZO010000324.1:0-4299 GCA_044231405.1 Cypionkella sp.
TGCAAAGTGAAGCAGTGTAGATGGACCAGTTCGTCGTGCGGTAGCGCGCGGGTGCCGGCTTGCTGATGCACCCCATCTAACCGCATGGATTCACAATGTGAATCCTCGAAAGTCAGAGTTATGCAACACTGCCTCTCGCATGATACCGGGTCGCTTCTGCGCCGCGGGCGCGACGGGCTATCTTGGCAGCCGTGTCGTGGCCGAATTGCGGGCGCGGTCAATGCCGACAGTTGCGATACTGAAGGACCGGTCCAGTGAAAAGGATCAGCGCCGGATGGCCGACCTTGGTGCTGACCTCGCATTTGTTGATGCCTGACGGATGGAATCCTACGCCGGGGCGCATGCAAATGCCGACATCGCAATCTCGTGCATGGCGTCGGGCAATGTGCATGTTGATGCGACCAATGATTGCGGGGCGATTGACCGGGATGCGAACATCCGCTTTGGACGCGCGGCGCTGCAGGCAGGGGCGCGTCATGTGATCCTGGTCGCGACATTTGAGGGCCGGGCGTCGCGGCATTTCACGGCATTCAGCGTTGCAAAGGAGGCGGCTGTAGACACCATCAGCGCGGCCTGCCGCCAAGCAGGTGCCGCGTCCACCGTCATTCGCCCAACCGCCTGCTTCAGCGACCTGACTGATCCTGCGTTCGACTAGGTTCAAAAGAACGGAAAGCACACAGTCGTCGGAGACGGATCGCATCGTATCAATCCGGTCGCTGTTGAGGATGTGGCCACGTTCATCGCCGAATGCATCAGCGACCCCACGAAGGCAGATCAAGAGCACCTCGTTGGCGGGCCGGATACCTTCACCTTCCCTGAGATCGGAATGCTCGCCGCCGAAGTCATCGGGCGGCCGAACACGTTGAAAATCAAGACGACTCCAATCTGCTCTTTGCGGCTTGCTGCAGCGCTGGCATCGGCGGCGGGCTTGATCTTTCGCGGGCGCCGACGTTCTGCGGCAATGCTTCACTGGATGATCTGGTCTGGCACCCATGACGCCGTAGCGCCCGCCTTCAGTCCACCTCCACTGTCGCTAATCCAGATCAGTTCTATCCGATCCGCTTCCTGATACCTTGCCAATACATGATCAATCCAAGCCGCGTTCCAGTTCTGCCCCGTTTCGCGAAATGCCGCCAAAGCATGGTAGGCTATCGCAGACATTCGATCGAGGGGCCTGGAGATTTTGCACTGCTGTTCAGCGGTCGATCGGTGCAAAACGCAGCTTCGCGGTTCAGTCCGTTCGGTTTTTCCGCAAAGGGCTGTACTGCAGGCGTCGGACAGCGAATTTGCTTGGCGCGGAAAATTTAGAGGTGTTTTCGTGATCGGCTCAGAGTCCTTAGCGCGCAAAGCGTTGCTTCCCTTCGTGCTGCTTGCCGCGCTGGCTTTGGGGGTTGCGGGCGCGGTCTGGTGGGTGACGCGCCCTGAACCGATGCTGATCCAAGGCGAAGTGGCCGCCCCGCGCGTCGATGTGTCGGCCCGCGTATCCGGTCGGGTCGCTGAAGTGACAGCCGATCTGGGCCACAGGGTCGAGGCGGGCGTGCGGCTGGTGACGTTGTCCAATCCGCAGCTTGTCACCGCACATGCCGCTGCGGCGTCGGGGCTGGAAGTTGCGCGCGCGTCCCAGACGGCGGCGGGGGCGACTCGGCCGGAGTTGATTCGGGTGCGCCAGGCTGACGTGGCTTTGGCGCAAGCCGACCTGCTGCTCGCGCAAGAGCAGATCGCGCGTGACACCGAACTGTCGCAACTTGGCCAGCGGTCGCAGGCGGTGCTGGACCAATCCATCCGCAACGTCGAAACCGCCACGCGCCGGGTCGAGGCGGCGGAGGCACAACTCGATCTCGCGCAGGCCGGTGCATCCCCCGAGGAGCGGGCCTTGGCTGCGGCACAGGTTGCTCAGGCCGAGGCGACGCTGGCACAGCGGCAGGCCGATCTGGACGAGCTGCCCGTCAACGCACCGATGGCGGGCGAGATCTCAGCCCGACTGATCGAACCCGGCGAGAATATCGGCCCCGGCACGCCCCTGTTCACGATCGTTGATCTGACCAGCGCCTGGTTCACCTTCAATCTGCGCGAGGATCTGCTGGCCGGGTTGCAGGTGGGGGACCGCGTGCGCGTGCGCGTCCCTGCACTGAACGTCGAGGTTGAGGCCGAGATCACCCTGATCAACGTGCAGGGCCAGTTCGCCAGCTGGCGGGCCACGCGCGCCACCGGCGATTTCGATCTGCGGAGTTTCGAGCTACGCGCCCGCCCCACAGCACCACTGCCCGGCTTGCGCCCCGGCATGTCGGCGCTGATCTCGTTGGGGAACTGAACAAAGATGGGCCGCACCGCATGGCGTGAATTCAGTCTGCTGTTGCGCCGACCGGTCTTGCTGGGGCTGGTCGTGCTGTTGCCGGTCCTGATGATCGCGCTGCTGACGGGGATCTTTCGCGCAGGCATTCCGACCGGTATGGTGGTCGCAGTGGTCGATCTGGACCGCTCCGATCTGTCGCGCAGCATCACCCGGATGCTGGATGCGGCCCCAGAGGTGCTGGTAACGCATCAGGCGCTGAGCCTGTCCGAGGCGCGCGCGCTGATCGTGTCGGGCGCGGTCCGCGGGGCGGTCTGGCTGCCCGCAGGCCTTGAGCGGGGCATGACGCGCGGCGAACGCCCCGAAATCGTGACCTTCTACGACAATCAGCACATGAGTGCGGGCTCCATGGTCGCGCGCGGTGCCCGAGGCGCGGTCGACACGGCCCTTGCCGGTCTGCGCCTGTCCATACGGCAAGGACAGGGAGAGGCACCCGCGCTGGCGCAGACGGCCCTGCAGCCGATCCCGTTGCAGACCCATGCGCTGTTCAATCCGGCGTTTGACTATGTGCATTTTCTGCTGGCCGCGCTGGTGCCAACGGTCCTGCAAATCCTGGCCGCAGCCGGCACGGCCTATGCCATTTCACTGGACTTTGGCCCCGGCCGGGATCCGCGGGGGCTGGTGCGGCTTGCGGGCGGGCTGCTGCCTGCGATGCTGGGCAAGATCCTGCCCTATACGGCGCTGTTCCTGCTGATCCTCGGTCTGTCGGATGTGGTGCTTTATGGCTGGCTGGGCGTGCCATTGCGCGGGTCGCTGCCGCTGATGGCGGCAGGGGCGGTGCTGTTCGTTTTGGCCGCGCAACTGATCGGGGCGCTGGCATTTGTCGCGACCCGCAGTATGGCGACGGCGGCCAGCATCATTGCGGTGATCACCGCCCCGGCCTTCGGCTTCATGGGCCTTGGCTTCCCGCGCGAGGCGATGTCGTGGGTGGCCCAAGGGTGGAGCGCGCTGATCCCGGGCACCTGGTATGTGCAACTGCGCATCGACCAGTCGCTGCGCGGGACGCCGGTCGAGATTTCGGTCTGGCCGATGCTGTGGCTCGCGTTGATCACGATCGGACTTGGCGGGTTGACGCTGGCGCAACTGGCGCGGTTGCGCTGGGCCGCGGAGGTGACAGGATGAGGGCGATCTGGCGCGCGGCCCGGGATGAGTTGCGTGCTGTGTTCACCGACGGCCAGGTGCGGTCGATCTTGCTGGTATCGCTGGTCATCTATGCGGTGATCTATCCGCTGCCCTACAGGGCAGAGTTGTTGCGGGATGTGCCGGTTGTGCTGGTGGACAACGACCGCACTACGACGTCGGCAGATCTTGTCCGCCGGATCGATGCTTCCGAGGCGGTTTCGATCAGTGAAGACGCGCGGGACATGGCGCAGGCCGTTCGACTGGTGCAGGAACGTGCAGCTTACGGCGTGCTGCTGATCCCGGAAGGGTTCGAACGCAACCTGTTGCGGGGTCGCCAAAGCCCGGTCGCAGTCTACGCGGATGCCAGTTATTTCCTGATGTATCAGCGCGTCATGCAGGGGGCCGCCGTGCCAATCCGCCAGTTGGGGGCCGAGGTTGAGGCAGGTCGACTGATGGCCACTGGCGCGGCGCTGGGCGTGGCACGGGCGCAGGTAAGCCCGGCCGATCAGGTAGAAGTGGCCCTGTTCAACCCCGCTGCGGGATATGCGACCTATGTGCTGCCTGCGGCCTTCGTGCTGATCCTCCAACAAACGATCCTGATGGGGCTGGCCCTGACGGCTGTGCGGCGGCAGCGCCGCTCGGATCATCCAGTGTGGCTGGTTCTGGGGCGGATGGCCGCGTGGGTTGCGATCTATGCGGTGCTGCTGCCGATCTATCTGATCGTGCTGCCTTTCCTTTATGGCCTGCCCAACCTTGGCCGCACGGGCGATATCCTTGCCATCGGGCTGCCGTTTATTCTGGCGACCGGTCTTTTGGCGCAATGTGTG
>JBIHZO010000325.1:0-4270 GCA_044231405.1 Cypionkella sp.
GCAGCGGTATTCCTGACCCACAGGATGGCCTGTTTTGGCTGCCCGATCGCCCCGTTTCACACGGTCATTGACGCCTGTGCCGAATACCGGCTGGACGAAACGATGTTCCGCGTTGAGCTGCTGGCGGCAATTGTCGGATAACTTACTCTTCAACCGGCGCAGCGTTGAGAAGCAGGCGGTCATGGTCGAAATGCCAGGTTAAAGTTAGGATCGGAACGATGTTCAGGCAAATCCAACCGCCCTATACCGGCCCTGTCCTTTTCAGCGTTGGCTTTCGGCCGCTTTTCCTGATCGCCAGCGTTTTCGCGGCCTTGGCGGTGCCGCTGTGGATGTTGGTTTGGTCGGGCCACATCTTGCCGAGCAGTCCCTTTTCTGCGTTGGACTGGCATGTCCATGAAATGTTGTTTGGCTACACCTCTGCAGTGATCGCAGGCTTCTTGTTCACAGCCATTCCGAATTGGACAGGACGCATGCCAACACGCGGCTGGCCTTTGATGGGGCTGTCGGCGCTGTGGTTGGCCGGTCGGTTGGCCGTGGCAGTGGGGATTGGGTTCGGGCCGGTGGTGGTCTTGGTTGTCGACAGTGCCTTCATGGCGGCGATCGGGGCGATGGTCACGATCGAGATCGTGGCAGCGCGCAACTGGGGCAATCTGAAGGTTGTCGCACCCGTGTTGGTTTATCTGCTGGCCAACATCACCTTTCATCTTGAGGCAATGCTGCTGGGGGCCGCCGATTATGGCCGTCGCCTTGGCTTTGCGATGGTGGTGACGCTGATCGTGCTGATTGGCGGGCGGATCATCCCCAGCTTTACCCGAAACTGGCTGGTCAGGCGGTTGCCTCAGCCGGGCGCGCTGCCGGTGCCTTTCGGGCGGTTTGATGTGGTCAGTGTTGGCGTCACATTGGGTGGCCTTTTGGCATGGGTGATCTGGCCGGTCTCGCTGCAGACCGGGAGCTTGTTGCTGTTGGCCGGTGTGGGGCAGGGGGTGCGGATGTTGCGCTGGCGCGGCTGGCGGGTCTGGGCCTCGCCTTTGGTCCTGATGCTGCACATGGCTTTTGCCTTTGTGCCTGCGGGCCTTGTGGCGCTGGGCTTGGCGGCGCTGGACGTCTGGCCTGCTATGGTCGGATTGCATCTGCTGGGGATCGGTGGGTTTGGCGGCATGACAATCGCGGTGATGATGCGCGCATCGCTTGGTCATACCGGGCGCGCTTTGCACGCGGGGCCGGCCTTGACGCTGGCCTTTGCCTGTGTGGCGATGGCGGCGGTTGTGCGGGTGGCGGTGGCTTTTTCCCTTGGCCTTTGGATCGCGGCGACACTTTGGACGGTTGGTTTTGCCATCTTTGCATGGCGTTTCGCCCCGGTGTTGAGCCTGCCAAACCCCGCACGACGTTAGCCAAACGGTCGCTAGGGTCAGGCGGTGGCACCGCTGAGAATCACCAACTGGTGCGGCGCGGTCACTGTGATCTTGCGCCGCTCCGACAGCACAATCCCGTCACGTTCCCAACCACTCAGCAACCGGCTGACGGTGTGCAGCGTGGTGCCGGTCATGTCCGAGATGTTCTGCCGGGTGATCGGCAGCCCGATCTCGATGCCGCCTTCAACCTTGCGTCCGGTCTGGGTGATCAGGCGCAGGATCGCGCAGGCCACGCGCTGTTCGACCTGCTGCGTTGCCAGTTCGACGAAGCGGTTGTTCATCTCACCCACCCGTTCGCCGACAACCTTGTAGGTTTCGGTGGCAAAGCCTTCATAGTGTTCAGTGAAATTTGCCCAAAGCCGATTGGGCCACGCCAGTGCAAGACAGTCATCCGCTGTCATCGCTGTAGCCGGATAGGTCGTGCGACCAAGGGCCGCGCCGATGCCAAACAACTGCCCGGGCGCAATATGCAGCGCGATGATCTGATCGCCGCCGGGCGTGGTGCGGATCACCCGGATATGACCATCCATCAGCAAAAAGAACCTGTCCACCGCCATGCCTTCGCTGAACACGGCTGTCCCCGGATCAAATCGCAACGGCGTGGCCTGATCCAAGATCTCGCGGATTTGCGGGCGGGACAGTTTGCGGAACGGTGGCAGGTCGGTCAGCAGGCTTTCGTCCAGTTTCTTCAACCAAAGCCTCCGATGTTGTGGCAGCACAAAGAGCCGAGAACAACCTTAGCCTAGAACCGGGGCAAGACCAATCGCTTCCGTTCCCAGAAAGGACACCCGATGTTCCCGAAACTGATCACCGCCAGCCTAGCCGTCCTGCTGCTGGCTTCTGCTGTATCTGCCGAAAATTTTGAAGTGAAAATGCTGAACAAAGGCACCGATGGTGCCATGGTGTTCGAGCCTGCCTTCGTGAAAGCCGCCGTGGGCGACACGGTCACCTTCATTTCCACCGACAAGGGCCACAACGCCGAGAACATCAAAGACATGCTGCC
The DNA here is from genome assembly GCA_044231405.1 of Cypionkella sp. Classification (GTDB taxonomy): domain Bacteria; phylum Pseudomonadota; class Alphaproteobacteria; order Rhodobacterales; family Rhodobacteraceae; genus Cypionkella. The sequence continues at coordinate 2,416 of JBIHZO010000325.1, forward strand.
CGAAGGTGTCGAGGCGTTCAAAAGCGATATGGGCAAGGATTACGTCCTGACCCTGACCGCCGAAGGCCTTTATGGCGTCAAATGCACCCCGCACTACACGATGGGTATGGTTGCGTTGATCCAAGCCGGTGCCCCGGTCAATCAGGACGCGGTTGCGGCTTTGGTGCATAAAGGCAAGGCAAAGACCCGGTTCGAGCTGCTGTTTGCGCAGATTGCCAAGTGAACAAACGACACTGACAAAAGGGCGGCCCCGGTGACGGGGCCGCCCTTTTCCTATGCGCTGTCCCGCACCAGCCGGAACCCCAGATAATCCGGTGGTACGCCCGCCGCGCAACCACCTGATCGGGCGTCGCGAATGAAGTCGATCACGAAGGCGCGGTGCTTGCCTTGCACGGCCCGCACGCCGCAATAGTCAGACTGCGTGGCAACACTTGTCCCGTCCGGGGAAAGCGTGCCGTTCTGAAAACAGGTTTCCGTCCATTCCCAGATGTTGCCAGCCATGTTGGCGACACCGACCGAGTTGACGCCAAAATGCCCTGCCGGGTGGACCACAAGGTCTGCCGCACCGCGCAACTCCACCTCGCGCAGATAGCTGGCGATCCAGCGGCGTGACGGGTCGGTGCCGTTGGCAGCAGCGGAAAATCCGTCTTCACTGCCCCGTTCTGCCGCTGCACGCAGCCATTCGGCATCGGTCGGCAGCCGCCAGTTCTGACCGGTGCGCGCCGAAAACCAAACGGCATAGGCTGCGGCATCTGTGTGATTGATGCCGGTCTGGGCGAAGTTCGCCCGCTTGCCGGACGGCACAGGCGGACAGACACCTTCGGCTACGCAAAGCGCATAGCCTGCCTCGCTGACCTGATCCTTCATGATGTCCAGCGCGGCGACATCCTGCTGTTGCTTTGGTGCATCGACGACGCGGGTTCCCTGCCGGAACTCACCCGCCGGTCGGTAATCCTGACGAGTGGCGGCAAGGTGGACGGTTTCCGGGGGGGGCAGGGGAATGGTCTGGCCGGGCCAAAACACGGCAGCCGCACTTGCGGCGACCACGACAATGGAAGCAAATGCGATGCGGCGTATCATGATTGCCCTCCGGATCAAAAAGGGCGGCCCCGATGCCGGGGCCGCCCGTGGGGCTTGGTTGCCAAGGTTATGGCAGGGCAGTGCGGCCCTCATGTGCCACGTCGTATTCGACCGGGGCGACCACCTGTTCCATCAGGTCATTGTTCCAGGCACCCCCGACAATCACATGCGCCGTGGCCCCAAGATTGACCGCCTCGATCAGGTTGTGGTTGACATAGGCGTAAACGCCCGGCTGCAGGAAGGTATAGAGCGCCGCCCCCGCAGACCCGCCCCGGATGAACCAGGTTTCCAGATCGCGTTCGGGCGGGTTGTTGAATTTGCCCGTTTCCCAAACCAGATCGCCATGCCCGCCGATCAGATGCGGTCGGGTATCGCGGTTGGCCTGGGAGTGGATGAACAACACGGTTTCGCCCTGCTCCGCCGTCAGTGCTTTGTCACCTGTCAGGGCCCCCACACGGCCATTGAACACCACATGCGACGGGATCAAGCGGTTCATCACCTCCAGCGTGTCGGCATAGCTTTCGCCCGGATCTGCAAAGCGCATGTAGGCCCCATCCGGCCCGCGCGGGATGTAGAAGTCATTCTCACCAATGTAATAGACCCGGTCATAGGACACCGGCTGGCCCAAATGGTCTTTCAGCCCATCACGCGGCAGCACCATGATGCAGCCCGACATGCCCGACACCACATGCCAAGGGATCATCGGGCCGCCCGGTGCGCAATGATAGACAAACACCCCGGGGCGTGTGGCTTTGAACCTCAGCACGGCCTTTTC
>JBIHZO010000326.1:0-4268 GCA_044231405.1 Cypionkella sp.
TGCCATGCGCCTTGAAACTCCGCTTCTGGATACCGTTCACGCCCCTGCCGATCTGCGTCGGCTGACCGATGCGCAACTGCGTCAGGTGGCGGATGAGCTGCGCGCCGAGGTGATTTCGGTGGTGTCCCAAACCGGGGGGCATCTGGGGTCGTCGCTGGGCGTGGTGGAATTGTCGGTGGCGATCCATGCGGTGTTCAACACGCCCATGGACAAGCTGATCTGGGACGTTGGCCATCAATGCTATCCGCACAAGATCCTGACCGAACGCCGCGACCGGATGCGGGGTTTGCGGCAGGGCGGCGGGCTGTCGGGGTTCACCAAGCGGTCCGAGTCGGTCTACGATCCGTTTGGCGCTGCACATTCGTCCACCAGCATTTCGGCGGCGTTGGGCTTTGCCGTGGCGCGCGACATGGGGCAGCCCACGGGGGATGCGATTGCGGTGATCGGCGACGGCGCCATCACCGCAGGCATGGCCTATGAGGCGATGAACGCGGCGGGTCATCTTGGCCAGCGATTGTTCGTGATCCTGAACGACAATGACATGAGCATTGCGCCGCCCGTGGGCGCTTTGAACAGATATCTCAATGGCTTGTCTGGGGAAGATGCACCTTTTGCCGGGCAGGCTGATGCCGCAGAACCCGGACCCATGCGCGATGCCGCGCGGCGGGCGCGGGCGCTGGTCACTGGGATGCCCGGTGGCGGCACGCTGTTTGAAGAGTTGGGCTTCAGCTACATTGGCCCGATTGACGGCCATGACATGCCGGTGCTGCTGGCCACTCTGCGTGCGGCCAAAACACGGGCGACAGGCCCGGTGTTGATCCATGCGGTGACGGTCAAGGGCAAGGGCTATGCCCCGGCGGAGACTGCGGCGGACAAATATCATGGCGTGGCAAAATTCGATGTGATCTCCGGCGCTCAGGCGAAATCGAAATCGAACGCCCCTGCCTATACCACGGTGTTCGGGCAGGCGCTGACGGATGAGGCCGCGCGCGACAACCGCATCGTGGGTGTCACGGCGGCGATGCCGGGCGGAACCGGGCTGGACATCATGGCCGCGCGGTTTCCGGGCCGGGTGTTCGATGTGGGCATTGCCGAACAGCACGGCGTGACCTTTGCCGCCGGGATGGCCGCCTCAGGGTTGAAGCCGTTTGTGGCGATTTACTCGACGTTCTTGCAGCGCGGCTATGATCAGATCGTGCATGATGTGGCCCTGCAAGGTCTGCCGGTGCGCTTTGCGATTGATCGGGCCGGGCTGGTCGGCGCGGATGGGGCCACTCATGCGGGGGCGTTTGATGTGGGCTATCTGGCCAATCTGCCCGGTTTTGTGGTGATGGCGGCGGGGGATGAGGCCGAGCTGATGCATATGGTCGCCACGGCGGCTGCCTATGACGGCGGACCAATATCCTTCCGCTATCCGCGTGGTGAGGGCTCGGGCGTGCAGATGCCCGACCGTGGCCAGGTGCTGGAGATTGGCCGGGGCCGGGTGTTGCGCGAAGGGTCGGACGTGGCACTGCTGTGCTTTGGCGCCCATCTGCCAGAGTGTCTGCTGGCCGCCGAGGCTTTGGCGGCGCAAGGCGTGTCGGTGACGGTGGCGGATGCGCGTTTTGCCAAGCCGCTGGATGTGAATCTGATCGGACAATTGGCGCGGCACCACAGCGCGATCATCACGGTGGAACAGGGGGCTGAGGGCGGGTTTGGCGCGCAGGTGCTGCAATATCTGGCGAACTCGGGGGGCTTGGATCACGGTTTGCGGCTGCGCACCCTGACTCTGCCGGACCGCTTCATCGAACAGGCCAGCCCGGCGGCGATGTATGCCGATGCGGGGCTGTCAGTGGTTGATATCACGCAGGCGGTGTTGGCGGTGGTGCCTGCGGGCGCGGCGGCGCGGCGGGCCTGAACGCAAAAGCCCCCGAGTGTCTCGGGGGCTTTGTTGGCACTTCAAACCTGATCAGGGCGTGGTGGTTGCCGCCGCGGCTGCTGCGGGCGGGCTGAACTGCGACAGATAGGCGTAGATATCTGCTGCGGTTTCGGCGTTCTTCACCTTGAACATCATCTTGGATTTCGCGCTTTTGTCGTTCAGCACGGTTTTCCAATGGTTGGTCGGGTCTTGCACATAGTCGGTGAAGCCCACCTCATCCCAAACCAGACCGGTGGCCCCGGCGGCGACAATGGACTCGCCATATTTGAAGTCAGGATAGCTGCCGACCACGCGGCCAAAAACGCCGTATAGGTTCGGGCCGGTTTTGCCTTTGCCAGCCAGCACTTCGCCGGCCTCGTTCACCACAGCGTGGCAGGTCTGGCACTGCTTGAACGATGCCTCGCCCTTGGTTGCGTCACCTGCGGCGAAGGCCGGTGCTGCTGCGGTGGCCAGAACCGCGAAGATGGCCAATGTCGATTTCATGTAGAGTCTCCCTAAAACGTCGTAATTGTATACGCTGGTGCGCACAGATTGGATCACATCTGCGGTATCATGCCACCGCATGCGAGATGGCACAGCGCTGCCAAAGCGTGGCCAGCGCGGTGGCCAGATGGTCGATGTCGGCATCGGAATGGAACGGTGACGGTGTGATGCGCAGCCGTTCCGTGCCTTTGGCAACGGTGGGATAGTTGATCGGCTGCACGTAGATGCCCCAATCCTTCATCAGAATGTCGCTGATCATGCGGCATTTGACGGGATCGCCAATCATCACCGGAATGATGTGGCTGTCATTGGCCAGATGCGGGATGCCCGCCCGGTCCAGTCGCGCACGCAGCTTGGCGACCTGCTCGCGCTGGCGCAGGCGTTCGGTCTGGCTGACCTTCAGGTGCTGGATGCTGGCCGTGGCCGCCGCCGCGATGGCCGGGGGCAGGGCGGTGGTGAAGATGAAGCCAGAGGCGAAGCTGCGGATGAAATCACACAGCGGGGCCGAGCCGGTGATATAGCCGCCAACGACGCCGAAAGCCTTGCCCAAAGTGCCCTCGATCAGGTCGATCTGATCGGCCAGCCCTTCGCGTTCGGACACGCCGCCCCCGCGCGGGCCATACATGCCAACCGCATGCACCTCGTCGATATAGGTCAGCGCGCCATGGGCGCGTGCCACCTGCACGATTTCCTTGATCGGGGCGATGTCGCCGTCCATCGAATAGACGGATTCGAAGGCCACGATCTTGGGACGATCGCCCACAGCCGCCAGCTTGCGATCCAGATCGCGCCAGTCGTTGTGTTTCCACAGCACCTTGTCGGCGCGGGAATGGCGGATGCCTTCGATCATAGAGGCATGGTTGCCCTCATCCGACAAGATCACCGCGTTGGGAACGCGCGCGCCCAGCGTCGAAAGCGCTGCCCAGTTTGACACATAGCCAGAGGTGAACAGCAGCGCGGCGTCCTTGCCATGCAGGTCGGCCAGTTCGGCCTCCAGCAGCAGGTGGTTGTGGTTGGTGCCCGAGATGTTGCGGGTGCCGCCCGATCCGGTGCCACAAGCCTGCACGCAGTCAATCATCGCCTGCACCACGGCGGGGTGTTGGCCCATGCCGAGGTAATCGTTGCTGCACCAGACCGTGATGTCGGTGACTTCGCCGTTCTTGTGGTTGGCCGCGCGCGGAAATTCGCCGCGCTTGCGTTCCAGTTCGGCAAAGGTGCGGTAATTGCCTTCGGCCTTGAGGGCATCAATCTGGCTGCGGAAGATCTGATCAAAGTCCATTGGCGTCCTCAAGCGGTTGGTCTTTTTGCGGTTTGGCGGCTGGCATCATCCAGCGCCACAGTTTTTCGTCAGGCAGCGGCAGCACCATGAAGAGATGTTCCAACAGGGCCAAAGCCGCAACGGTGGTCAGCAAGGCGAACCCAACCGTGGTGGCGGGTGTGGAGGCGTTCAACGTGAAGCGCAGCAGCATGTGTGTCGTGGCGGCAAGCAGTAGCACGGAAAACAGAAAGAACGGGCTGGGACGCGACTGGCGGAAATAGCTGGTGAGGTGCCGCAGCGGGGCCGGAATGAACTGGGTGTTGATTCTGGGCACGCCGAAGAACAGGTTCAGTTGCGCCGAGATCCGCGCGATCAGCAAAAGGGCAAAGGTCATAGCGGCTATCGGGTTGGCCGTGGCGATCAACGCCAGCGCCAACAGGGTGAGCACCAGCGCCAGTTCATGCCAAGCAATGGTGCCGACAGCGCTCCAGAACCTCTGGGGCAATTGGGCGCCCGGTGGACAGGGCGACCTGTTGGGACCGGTGATGACGCCCGACAGAAACGCAAGTTCGATCCAGCCCCAAAGCGAAAGCGCGGCAACGAACCCGG
>JBIHZO010000034.1:0-13461 GCA_044231405.1 Cypionkella sp.
ACGCCGGCGCAATGGCGCGCGGCACGCCCAGTTCGGCAATCTTTGCGGCCACATTGACCAAGGGCAGTGATTGGACATGCGCGCGGGTCAATGGGAACAGGTCTTCGGCGTCAAACTTGGTCGGTGCCGCACCAAAACTGCCCACATCAAAGCCGTCGATCAACTCCTGCATCGACCCGGCCAGTTCTACCGGCTTGGAAGACCCCAGCCGCGCCATAAGAGACAGAAGCGCCATAGGCTCTACCCCCCGCGCGCGCAGATCGCGCAGGGACAGGGTGCCAAGGCGTTTGGACAACTCCTCACCCCCCGGCCCGGTCAACAGGCTGTGGTGGGCAAACTGCGGCGGCACCCCGCCCAAGGCCTTCATGATCTGGATCTGGGTTGCGGTGTTGGTCACATGATCCGCCCCGCGCACGATGTTGGTAACGCCCATATCGACATCATCCACCGACGAGGCGAATGTGTACAAGATCTGCCCGTCCGCCTTGATCAGCACCGGATCGCTGACCGACCCCGCATCAATCGAAATCGGCCCGATGATGCCGTCCACCCATTCGATCCGCTCAATATCCAGCCGGAACCGCCAGTAACCTGCCCGCCCTTCGGCCCGCATCGCGGTCTTTTCATCATCGGTCAGCCGCAGCGATGTGCGGTCATAAACCGGCGGCTTGTGCATGTTCAGCTGTTTCTTGCGCTTCAAATCCAGCTCGACCGGCGACTCGAAACACTCATAAAACCGACCCGCCGCGCGCAGCTGATCCGCCGCCTCTCGGTAGCGGTCAAAACGCAATGATTGCTGTTCCACCCGGTCCCAATGCAGGCCCAGCCAGTCCAGATCGGACAACAAGCCGTCGATGTATTCCTGCTTGGACCGTTCCTGATCGGTGTCATCCAGACGCAGAATGAACGTGCCCCCGGCCTTGCGGGTGATCAGATAGTTCATCAGCGCGGTGCGCAGGTTGCCCACATGGATGTATCCGGTGGGCGACGGGGCAAAGCGGGTCACGGTGGGTTTGGCGACGGTCATCAACGGTCTCTCCTGCAATGCAGCTTCCCTGTCACAAGGGGGCGGAATTGTCCAGTTCGGCGGGCAAGACCGTCCATCTCTTTGCCAAATCCGCCTGACCTGCTGCGATCAGCGCCCGCAACATATCTTCTTTCGCGGCGTCCAGCCGCCTGATGCAGACGCAGCCCTTGCCCAGCCGATGCTTGCCGAACCGCGTCAAAAGTCCGCCATCCTTTGCCAAGCGGTAGAACACCAAATCCGCGCGGCGCGAAACCCACGGCCAGACTTTCCCCCTCACCGCCAGAGGGATACTGGTAGGGATGGCGGCCAAACCCCAGCATCGACCCAGCCCAAACCGTTGGCGCAAAGCCTGAAACCACTTGAAGTATCCCGATCAGACGCAGGGTTTCTGCCCGTCGCGTCGCGTTGACCCGCCCCAGAAAGGTGGCCACGCTCGTGCTGTGCGGTTTGGTCTTTGGCTCTGCCATTGCCACCCTCGCTTTGCCGCAGCAGAGATCATGGACGCTCACTTTCAAAATCTGTTGGCCCCGGTTAGGCTGCCCGATATGACGCAACCACACCACCCCCCCGACACCGCCCTGATCGAGACCTTGGCCCATGCCGCCATCGAGCGTCTGCCGGCACCTTATGCCGATGCCGCCCGCAAAATCGTTCTGCGGATCGAGGATTTTGCAGCAGATGAGGTGCTGGCCGCCTTGGGCTGCGACAGCCCTTTTGATCTGACCGGGATGTATGAGGGCACGCCGCTGACCGAAAAATCCTATTCGGACCAACCGCTTCACCCCGATCTGATCTGGCTGTTCCGCCGCCCCATTCTGGATGAATGGATCGAACGCGGGGATGTCGATTTGGGCGATCTGGTGGCGCATGTGCTGGTGCATGAATTGGCGCATCACTTTGGCTGGTCTGATGCAGACATCGCCAGCGTTGATCGGTGGTGGGAATAAACACACAGGGGTTGTGCGCAATTGCACCGCATCTCTCTGGTTCGTGAATGGCCCCAGCGCCACGACGTCTTATCCTTTGGTCACGCAACACATCGGAGGACACCCCATGACGACCCAGAAAATCTCGCGCCGCCACGCCCTGATTGCCGGAGCCGCCCTGCCCTTCCTGCCCGCCCTGGCCGCCAGCCCGGCGCAGGCCACTGCCCCGCTGCAAGGGTCGGCCTTTGCCCCTTTCAACCGCTTCAAACTGGGCGCGTTTGAGGTCACTGCGCTGTTGGCCGGCACCCGAGCGTCGGACAAACCACAGGAAACCTTTGGCTTGAACGCCACGCCCGAAGAGTTTGCCGCAGCCTCTGCCGCTGCCTTCATCCCGGCGGACAAATCGCAGAACTTCTTCACCCCAACCCTTGTGAACACCGGCGCGGAACTGATCCTGTTCGACACCGGCCTGAACGCAGAAGGCACCGGCGCCGCCCTTTCCGCCGCTGGGATCCGCCCGGATCAGGTAGATGTTGTGGTGCTGACCCATATGCACGGCGACCATATCGGCGGGATGCTGACGGGCGATGTGGCCACCTTTGCCAATGCCCGCTATGTGACCGGCGCGGCAGAGCACAACCATTGGTCCGGGGTCGCAAATGAAGGTTTCGACAAGAATATCAAACCCTTCAATGACAAGATCACCTTCCTGGACGATGGCGGTTCGGTGGCGTCTGGCATCACCGCCATGGCCGCTTTTGGCCACAGCCCCGGCCATATGGCCTTTATGATCGAAAGCAACGGTCAGCGCCTTGCCCTGACCGCCGACGCCGCAAACCACTACATCTGGTCGTTGGCCCACCCGGATTGGGAGGTGCGGTTTGATGCCGACAAGGCCGCCGCAGCGGCGGTCCGCAAATCGTTGTTCGGCATGCTGGCCGCCGACAAGATCCCCTTCATCGGCTATCACATGCCTTTCCCGGCACTGGGTTATGTTGAATCCGCAGGCTCGGGCTTCCGCTATGTCCCGGCCAGCTATCAGATGATGCTGAACGGCTGAAGCACTGCCAAGCGGCAGGTTTTGTGATCTTCCCGCTTGGCGCTGGCCCACGCTTCGCCGTATCATGGGGCATCCGTGCAGATCGCATGGGTGTCCTATTCACGACGGAGCCATTCAAATGACCAAAAAATCATGCATTTTCGACAGCTTTGCGCTGTGCGCCAGCCTTGCCTTTGGCATGCCTGCGCTTGCTGGTCCCATCGCCGACAAGGCCGCCGAGATTGAAGCGATGATTGCCGCCGATGACATGACGGCGGCGGCGGCGGCGGCGGACGCGCTTTACGGTCAAATCTGGGATGCGACCACCAGCATCGGCTTTCGCAACGTGGTTCTGGTGTCGGAACCGGCTGGCGGCTATGGCATCTACAACCCCCGCACGGATGAGAAATACAAGCTCGGAGAGCCGATTGTCATCTATGCCGAGCCTTACGGCTTTGGCTATGGCACGCCGAGTGAGGGCTTGAATTCAATGGCTTTTATCGTCGATCTAAAGGTGATCACCGAGGGCGGCGAAGTGCTGGGTGAGATCCCGAACCTGACCGAGATTGCTTTGGAGTCGCGCTACAAGAACCGCGAGTTTCAGGCAAACCTGACCTACAATCTGGATGGCATCGGCGTGGGGCGCTATGTGCTGCAAACCACCTTGCGGGACAAGAATTCGGACAAGACCGGGACCTTTGAAAACACGATTGAAATCGTAGAATAACCCCTGTTTTCAAAAGGCTGCACCTCATGTCGACCGCCGGGCAAAGCCCCATTCTGACGCTGACGTTGAACCCGGCGCTGGACATGTCCACCGAGGTGCCCTCCTTGGTGCCGGACCAGAAACTGCGCTGTTCAGAGCCCTTGCTGGACCCGGGCGGCGGCGGTCTGAACGTCAGTCGCGCGGTGGCGGCTTTGGGCGGTGAAAGCCTGGCACTGGTGGCTTTGGGCGGCTTGACGGGGGACAGGCTGGCCGGGCTGATCCGGCAAGAAAGTGTTCCTTTTCTTGCACTTACCGCCCCCGGTGAAACCCGGCAAAGCCTGACCGTCACCGCCATAGACACCGGCCAGCAGTTCCGTTTCATGCTGCCCGGCCCAATGTGGAGCGATGCCGATCAGGAGCGGGTGTTCCTGCTGCTGCGGGCCTCGGCAAGGGCGGGGGCCTTGGGCGTGATCTCGGGAAGCCAACCGCCCGGGGTGCCGCTGGATTTTCCGGCCCGTCTGGCGCGGTCGATGTCGGGGCTGCATGTGGTGCTGGACACATCGGGACCGGCGCTGCGCCAAGCGGTCAGTCATCCGATTGCCGGCCTTTTTGTGCTGCGGATGGACGGCGAAGAGGCCGAGGAAATGGCGGGCCATCCCCTGACCACCCGCACGCAAAGCGCTGATTTTGCACAGGATCTGGTGAGGCGCGGCGTGGCGCAAAGGGTGATCGTGGCGCGCGGGGCCGATGGGTCGGTGCTGGCCGAAGCCGATCAGCGGCTGTTTGTGAAGGCCGCGAAGGTCGAGGTCAAAAGCAAGGTCGGCGCGGGCGACAGTTTCGTCGCGGGCTTCGTTCTGGCGCTGGCGCGGGGGCAAACTTCGGCCGAGGCGCTGGCGCTGGGATCGGCTGCGGCAAGCGCTGCCGTGATGACGGATGCGACGCAATTGTGCAGGGCGGCGGATGTCATGCGCCTGTTGCCCCAATGCGTGGTGTCCGAGGTCTAAGTCCCTGCGGGCGTTGGGTTAATCTGTCGACCTGCCGGAATTTGGCTGTGGTTTTTGCGTGGGCTGCACGTGATGTCTGCGTCCTTTTTCTGTCCGGACGCGCGCCGCATTAACCATGCGTCCAGAATTGCCTGTTCAGCCCTCGTCGCGCCAGCGGTTGGCCACCGGATAGCGCCGGTCGGCCCAGAACGCGCGTCGGGTCAGCCGCGTGCCCGGTGCGGCCTGAAAGCGTTTGTATTCGCTGATGTAGATCATATGCTCGACCTTCTTCACCGTGGCACGGTCAAAGCCCTGGGCCACCAGATCGGCCACCGCCAGTTCCTGATCAATCAAGCCATCCAGAATGGCATCCAGCACCGGATAGGGCGGCAGGCTGTCATCGTCACGCTGGTCGGGGCGCAGTTCTGCACTTGGCGGTTTGTCGATGACACGCGGCGGAATCACCACGCCTGCCGGGGCCAGCATCCACGGGCGGTGGTTTTCGTTCCGCCAGCGGCAAGTGTCAAAGACGCGGGTTTTGTACAGGTCTTTCAGTGGGTTATAGCCGCCGTTCATATCGCCATAGATGGTGCAATAGCCCACCGCCACCTCGGACTTGTTGCCTGTGGTCAACAACATCTCGCCAAACTTGTTCGACATCGCCATCAGCATCAGCCCGCGCAGACGGGATTGGATGTTTTCCTCGGTCAGCCCCGGTTCGGTGCCCGCGAACAGATCGGCCAGCGCGTCGCCCACCGCGTCTTGCGGGCCGGAGATCGACACCGTGTCCAGACGGCAGCCCAGCGCATGGGCCACCTGCGACGCATCATCCAGCGAGTGTTGCGAGGTATAGCGGGACGGCAGCATCACACAGCGCACGTTCTGGGGACCAATGGCATCGGCGGCGATGGTGGCGACGATGGCACTGTCAATGCCCCCCGACAGGCCCAGCAGCACCTTCTTGAAGCCGGTCTTGCCCAGATAATCCTTCAATGACAGCACCATGGCGTGATAGTCTGCCTCATGCGCGCGCGGCAGCAGGGTCATCATCCCCGGCAAGGCGCGCCAGCCCTCGGTGGTTTCCTCAAAGTCGATATGGGTGATGCAGGCGTCAAACTGCGGCAGTTGCGCCATCAGCACGCCACCAGGGTTCAGCACGAAAGACGCGCCGTCAAAGACCTGATCATCCTGGCCACCGATCATGTTGAGGTACACCAGCGGCAGTCCGGTTTCGACCACGCGGGCCACCATCAGATTGGTGCGCACGGCCGGTTTGCCGCGATGATAGGGGGAGCCGTTGGGGATCAGCAAGATCTGCGCGCCGGATTCGGCCAGCGTTTCGCAGACTTCGGAATGCCACGCGTCCTCACAGATCGGGCTTCCAATCCGCAAGGGACCGACGCGGTAAGGGCCTTGCGGCGGGGCCGAGGTGAAGATGCGCTTTTCGTCAAAGACGCCATCGTTGGGCAGGTCGTGCTTGAGGATGGTGGCGGCAATCTTGCCGTTTTCCAGCACATAAAACGCGTTGTAAAGCCGCCCGTCGCGCAGATGCGGGCCGCCGATGCCAAGGGCCGGGCCATCGGTGATCTGCAACGCCAGATCGGCAATCGCCTGCATGGCATGGGCGGTGAAGGCCGGTTTTTGCACCAGATCCTGGGTTTGATAGCCGGTGATGAACATCTCGGGTAGCGCCACCATCTGTGCGCCCGCCGCACGCCCCTGCTGCCATGCGTCCAGCGCAAGGGCCGCATTGGCCGCAATCGCCCCCACAGTCGGGTTCAGTTGCGCAAGGGTCAGGCGAAAGCGTTCGGCCATGTGGCGGCTCCGGTTCAGTGTTTTCATGGTTATAGCGGGTTCACCGGCAAGGGAAAGCCAAAGCCCGCCCCTGCGCCTTGTCAGGTTGGGGGCGAGGCAGCTAGAGTGCTGGCGGACAACTGGGTGGGACGTGATGCGGCAAGCCGGAATGATGCGGATCGGAGCGATGGTGGTGCTGGTGTCGGCGGGCGCGGCCTTTGCGCAGGCCGAGGGCGAGGTGATCACCAAGAAATATGAGGACGGCTCGGTCTACGAGGGCACCTTCAAGGCCGGATTGCAGGATGGCATCGGCACCTACACCCTGACCAACGGCTTTGAATATACCGGCGACTGGGTGGCGGGTGTCATTCAGGGCGCGGGCGTGGCGCGCTATCCCAACGGCTCGGTCTATGAGGGGGCGTTCGCCAAGGGTCTGCCGGATGGCAAGGGCAAGATCATCTATGCCGATGGCGGCAGTTATGAAGGCGACTGGCGGGCAGGCAAGATCACCGGCATCGGACGGGCGGTATCGGCGGATGGGCTGGTCTACGAGGGCGCATTTCTGGAAGGCGCGCGTCATGGCGCAGGCGTGACCACCGATGCCTCGGGAAATCGGTATGAAGGCAACTGGGCTGAAGGGCTGAAGGATGGCGCGGGCAAGGACAGCTATGCCGATGGCGCGGTCTATGATGGTGCCTGGGTCAAGGGCGCGCGGTCGGGCAAGGGCACGCTGACGATGCCCGATGGTCTGACCTATGTCGGCGACTGGGCGGCGGGGCAGATCAACGGGGTGGGCAGGCTGACCCAGCCGAATGGCGATGTGTATGAGGGGCCGTTCGTTGAGGGGTTGCGGCAGGGTGAAGGCGTTGTCACCTATGCCAACGGCGACAGCTATCAGGGCGGCTTTGCGGCGGATAAACGCGCAGGCAATGGCACCTTTACCGCCAAGGATGGCAGCAGTTACACCGGTGCCTGGGTCGCGGGGGCGATGCAGGGCGCGGGCCGGATGGTCTATGCCGATGGCTCGACCTATCAGGGCAATTTCAAGGCCGACCGCCCCGATGGCATGGGCAAGATCACCTATCCCGATGGCTCTGGCTATGAGGGCGTATGGGCAGCGGGCGTCATGACCGGGCGCGGCAAGATCACCTATGCCAACGGGTCCACCTACAACGGCGCGGTGGTGGCGGGTCAGCCGCAGGGCATCGGCGTGATGAGCTACGGCGATGGGTATCGGTATGAGGGCGGCTGGAAAGCGGGCCTGCGCGACGGTGTCGGCACCGCGACATGGGCCGATGGCACCATGTACAAGGGCAATTTCCGCGCCGGTCTGCGCGATGGCAAAGGCGAGTTGGTGCAGCCCGATGGCTTTCGCTATTCCGGCGACTGGCAGGGCGGCGAGATGCAGGGTGTGGCCGTGGCGACCTATCCGTCAGGCGATGTCTATGAGGGCGGCTTTGTGAAGGGCAAACGCGACGGCGCGGGCAAGCTGACCTACAAGGGTGGCGAAGTGTCAGAGGGCATCTGGAAAGCCGGCATCCTGACCGGGCCTTTGCCCGGCGCGGGTCCGGCCGAAGCGGTTCCTGTGGCCCCGGTCAATCCGTAGCCCGGCGCAGTTTGATCGGGGCAGTTTGAGCGGGCCGCGGGCCTCAAAGCTGGACCCCTTATGACCTGCGCAGGCCATGCTGGAGGGTGCGGCGGTCACTGCAGGGGAGCCTTGAGCGCCACTGACCCTGCAGCCCCATATCCAGCGCGTCGCGGCCCCGCCCGTTCATCTGTCCCGCAAATATCCCCCGCGGAGCGTTCAAACGCCGCCCCGGGCGTGCCGGTCCCATCCCGCCGCAAGCGGCATGGTTCACGCGCCACTCCGCCCGCTAAACCAAAGCCCCCGCCCGCAATCGTGCCAAAAACCCCGCCGCATCGGCCAACACCGCTTCGCGGTGCGCAGCCCCCATCTTGTCCCAGACCCGGTACATTTGCGCCATCCTTGGATTGCCCACAAAGCGCTCGCGGTGCCGCATCAGGAAATCCCAGTAAAGCAGGTTGAACGGACAAGCCGCCGGGCCTGATTTTTCTTTCACCTTGTAGGCACAGCCGCCGCAGTAGTCTGACATCCGATCGATATAGGCCCCCGATGACACATAGGGCTTCGATCCCACCACGCCGCCATCGGCAAACTGGCTCATCCCGATGACATTCGGGGCCTCGACCCATTCAAACGCATCGATATAGACCGCCAGATACCATTCATGGACTTGGGCCGGATCGACCCCGGCCAACAGCGCGAAATTCCCCGTCACCATCAACCGTTGAATGTGATGCGCATAGCCCATGTCGCGGGTTTGGGCGACGGCATGTGACAGGCAGGCCATCTTCGTCGGCGCCCCCCAATAGAGCGGCGGCAGCGCGGCCTTGTGGCCCAAGACGTTGCGGCTGGTGTAATCCGGCCCCTGCAGCGCCCAGATGCCACGCATGAATTCACGCCAGCCGATGATCTGGCGGATAAAGCCTTCCACCGCATTCAACGGCGCCGCCCCCGCGTGAAAGGCGGCCTCGGCGCGCTGGCACACCTCCAGCGGGCCCAGCAGACCCATGTTCAGATAGGGCGAGATCAGCGCATGTGACAGCGTCGGGTCATCGCGCAGCATCGCGTCCTGTTCATCGCCAAAGGTCTTCAGCGCATGGGTGATGAAATGGTCCAGCACCTGCAAAGCCTGCGCGCGGTCGGTGGCCCAATGGAAGGGCGCGGGGTTGCCGAAATGCTGAAAGCGGTGGGTGACCATGTCCAGCACGGCCTGCGTTTCCGCGTCCGGGGCAAAGCGCGGCGGGCGCGGGCGGAACATATCGGGCTTGGCGGGTTTGCGGTTGTCGTGGTCAAAATTCCACTGCCCGCCGGTGGGCTTGTCGCCCTCCATCAGCAGCCCGGTCTTGCGGCGCATGTCGCGGTAGAAATACTCCATCCGCAGCTGTTTGCGGTCGGTCGCCCAGGCTGTGAACGCGGCCTCGGAACAAATGAAGCGGTCATCGGCCAAGGTGGTCACAGTTAGCGGCAGATCGTCCAGCAGCGCCTGCAGCCGGTGCTCACCGCAGCGGGTGGCCATGACCTGATCCGCGCCAAATTCCGCCGCCCGGCGCAGCAGCTCGCCCGGGATGGTCTGACTGTTGGCCGGATCGTCCAAAGCGGAATAGGCCACGCGCCAACCCGCCGCGCGCAACTGCGCTGCAAACTTGCGCATCGCGGTCAGGATCAGCACGATCTTCTGCGGATGGTGCGGCACCGATTTGCCCTCGGCCATCACCTCGGCCATCACCACCACGTCGCGGTCAGGATCAGCCGCCCGCAACGCCGCCACATCCGGCGTCAACTGATCGCCCAGAACCAGGATCAGACGCGGCTTCACCATGGAATGACCTTTCCGGCCCAGTCATAAAACCCGCCCGATTGCGCCGGGGTCAAGGCCTCCAACACCGCCAGCAGATGCCCCGCAGCCGCATCCGGCGTCACCTTGTCATGGCCATAGCCTTCGGTGAAGCCCGTGGCCACGGTGCCGGGGTGCAAACAGGCCAAGACCGCCTGTGGATGGCTGCGCGCCACCTCGATCGCCGCCGAATGAATCAGCTGGTTCAGCGCCGCCTTGGACGCCCGGTAGGAATACCACCCGCCCAGCCCATTGTCGCCAATCGACCCCACCCGCGCCGACAACACGCCAACCCGGGCCACACGATCCTTCGGCAACAGCCGCAATGCGTGCTTGACCACCAAGGCCGGCCCGATGGCATTGACCGCAAACTGTGCCGCCAACCCTGCGCCATCCAGAGCCCGCAGCGTCTTTTCAGGCCGACCACCAGCGCCGCCCAAAGCCCCTGTTGCCACCAGCACCCGGTCAAACCCGCCCGAAAGCCCGCCGAGCACCCGCGCGATGCTGGCCTCATCGGTCACATCCAGCCCGTCACCCGACCGCGACAGCCCCACCACCTCACCCCGAACCGTCAGGGCCGCGACCAAGGCCGCCCCAATCCCGCCCGACGCCCCAATCACCAATGACCTCATGCTGTCCTCCATTGCCGCATAGCTAGCCGCAAATCCCGCCCCGGCCATCGCTGTTTTGAAAATACTCCTCTTTCACCGCAGGCCCCATCCGTGGCAGCCCGCTTGAAAGGGGGGCGGATGCTCCTCGAAAGCGGCCGCTTTTTTCGGCTGCCCCCCTTCCCTTCCAAAGAATCGCCCGTATAGTCAGCCCAATGACACAGGACACCCTCATCGCCTTGGCCAGCATCGCATCCGTTGCGATGGCGACGCAGGCATGTTTGGCCTTCCCCCGTGGGCTGCTTCTTCTTACCCGCCTCTGAGCGTGCCTTGGGGCGCGACCGCTCAGACCGGATCAGCGCCCAAGGGAAAGCAGCAAAACTCCAAGGAACACCATCATGACTGACAAGGCATCCCAACCGCGCGTGATCATTTTTGACACCACCCTGCGCGATGGCGAACAATCCCCCGGCGCCACCATGACGCATGAGGAAAAGCTGGAAATCGCCGGTCTGCTGGATGAAATGGGCGTCGATGTGATCGAGGCCGGATTCCCGATTGCGTCAGAAGGCGACTTCAACGCGGTTTCGGAAATCTCGCGGCGCGCAAAAAACTCCACCATCTGCGGCTTGGCCCGCGCCAATTACAAAGACATTGACCGGTGCTGGGAGGCCGTGAAACACGCGCCCAGCCCCCGCATTCACACCTTCATCGGCACCTCGCCCTTGCACCGCGCCATTCCGAACCTGACCATGGACGAGATGGCGCAGCGCATCCACGACACCGTGACCCACGCCCGCAACCTGTGCGACAACGTGCAGTGGTCGGCGATGGATGCGACGCGGACCGAGCATGACTATTTGTGCCGCACGGTGGAAATCGCCATCAAGGCCGGGGCGACCACGATCAATATCCCCGACACGGTGGGCTACACCGCCCCGCGCGAAAGTGCCGAGTTGATCCGCATGTTGCTGGAACGGGTTCCGGGCGCGGATGGGGTGATCTTTGCCACCCATTGCCACAATGATCTGGGCATGGCGACGGCGAACTCTTTGGCCGCTGTCGATGCCGGCGCGCGGCAGATCGAATGCACGATCAACGGGCTGGGCGAACGCGCAGGCAACACGGCGCTGGAAGAGGTCGTGATGGCCCTGCGCGTGCGCAATGACATCATGCCTTACCGCACCCAGATCGATACCACCAAGATCATGAACCTGTCGCGGCGGGTGGCGTCTGTGTCCGGCTTTGCGGTGCAGTTCAACAAGGCCATCGTCGGCAAGAACGCCTTCTTGCATGAATCCGGCATTCATCAGGACGGCGTGCTGAAAAACGTCGAGACCTTCGAGATCATGCGACCTGCCGATATCGGCCTGTCTGCGCATAACATCGCGATGGGCAAGCATTCGGGGCGGGCGGCGTTGCGGGCGAAGCTGAAAGAGCTGGGGATCGAGGAGCTGGCGGAGAACCAGTTGAACGATGTTTTCGTGCGCTTCAAGGCTTTGGCCGACCGCAAGAAAGAAGTCTATGACGAGGATCTGATCGCGCTGGTGTCGGATGAGCAGACCAACGACGCCCATGAATATCTGCAACTGAAAAAGCTGCGGGTGATCTGTGGCACCGATGGGCCGCAAGAGGCGGATATGGTGCTGAGCATCGACGGGGTGGATCATCACATCGACGCCACCGGCGACGGGCCGGTGGATGCGGCGTTCAACTGCGTGAAAATGCTGTTCCCGCATCAGGCGCGGCTGGAGATCTATCAGGTTCATGCGGTGACAGAGGGGACCGACGCGCAGGCGACGGTATCGGTGCGGTTGCAAGAGGATGGGCGGATCGTGAACGGGTCTTCCGCCGATACCGACACGATCGTGGCCTCGACCCGCGCCTATATCAACGCGCTGAACAAGCTGATCGTGCGGCGGACGAAATCGGCACCCGACAGCGATATGAAATCGGTGCATTACAAGGATCACTAGGGGTTTTGGCCCCGGTTTTGGGCGGCAAGGAAAGGTCCCGACTCGGGACCTTTTTTTTGTTGTTTTGTATCAACAGGTTGAGGTGAAGAAATTAAGGGTTTGTTCATGTTTGGGCGGCGATGGGGTGGCGCAGGATCACCTTTGCAGTGTCAAAGCGCGCCCGCGCCCTTCATTTCGGTCAGGGTGTTGCCGCCATCGACCACCAGCATCGCGCCGTTGACATAGGCCGCCGCACGAGAGGCCAGAAACAGCGCGCAGGCGGCGACTTCGGTGGGCGTGCCGGGGCGGCCGGTGGGGGTGGCGCGTCCGGCGCGGATTTCCTTGGCGCTGGAGGAGGCGGTTTCGATCCAGCCGGGCAGGACGGCGTTGCAGGTGATGCCCTCGCGGCCATATTCCAACGCCACTGACCGGGTCATCCCGGTGATCGCGGCCTTGGCTGTGCTGTAGCCCGATGATCCGTCAATCGTCACCATCGGCCCGGTGACTGAGGCGATGTTGACGATCCGGCCATAGCCTGCCGTCTGCATCGCAGGCAGGGCGGCACGGATGCAATGGAAGGTGACGCCGACGTTCAGCGCCATGTGATGCGCGAAATCGGCATCCGACAGCCCGCCCAGTTTCGCCCGCTTCACCCGTTTGCCACTTTGCACCATGCCGGCGTTGTTGACCAGAATCTGCGCCGGCCCCAGCCGGTCTGCCACCGCCGCGCACAGGCCCGTCGCTTGCGCGGGATCGGTCAGGTCGGCGATATGGGACAGGCAGCCCAGCTCTGCGGCGCGATCGTGGATGCGGGCGGTGGTGGCGGTGATGCAGACCCGCGCCCCTGCCGCGACCAGCGCGCGCGCGATGGCAAAGCCGATGCCGCCGGGGCTGCCCGCGCCCGTGACCAGAGCCACCTGTCCCGTGAAATCAAACATCGCCGCTGCCCCCATGTTGCCCTGCGTTGCCGACGATAGCGGCAGTTTCGCGCACTGCAATCGGGT
>JBIHZO010000035.1:0-13439 GCA_044231405.1 Cypionkella sp.
GCAATAGGCGGTGAAGCTGATGGCCAGCGCAAACTGGTCCGGCGTCCAGACCGGCACGGTCCACAGAGTCAGCGCAAAGGCGACATAGATCGGCTGGCGGATCCAGCGGAACAACCCCTGCGTCGGCATATCGGGAAAGACTGGCCGGATGCGCGCCAGAAGCGACATCCAGCCAAGCGCGCCCGATTGCACTTCTGCGCCCGCGTCAAAGCTCGCTTTCAACAGGATCAGCCAGCTTGTGCCGTAAGCGGCGGCGACCCCCCAGAACACCGCCCCTTCGGCCCGCCACCAGACGATGCCCGAAGGCGTCCACAATGCAAACAGCGCCAGAAGCTGGGCCGAGGCGATGATGGCATATGTGGTGGTCGCCAACGTTCTGCCATGCGGGCCGGGAATCAGCCGAGCCAGCAGTTTCGCGCCGGGTCCTGTCAGCAACACCGAATGGGCCAGTGGAAACTGCAGGATCAGTGCGGCATTGGCCAGCGCCGCCCACGGCCAAGGCACTGTACCGAAACTTTGGCTCAGGCCAAAGAACATCGCCACGATCATGGCCAATACGCCTGCCGCAAACAGCGCATGGCACAGCACCCCAAAGCCAAGGGCCAGAGCCACGCGTCCCGCCCCGGCCGGCGGGCGCAGGGCGGCGCGGATCAGGGTGATCAGCCGGGCGATGCGCGGGTCGCTCAGCGTCATGCGGGCAGCATCTGATCAAGGATGCGGGGGATGGCCTGCTTGACCTTGAAGAACCCGGCGGTGGCGTGGGGCCAGATCGCCGCATCCCAGTCGCGTCGCCATTCGCAAAGGGTGATGCCCTGTTTGGCCAGGGAGGGTGCCGCCTCATCCAGCCAGTCACGCAGAGGTCCGCGGGTGATGTAGGGTGTCACAATCTGCGTGGCTCCGGCGCCTGCGGCCCATTTGGTCAAAGCGGCCGGGTCGTGGGCGCGCATTGCGGTTGCCTCAAAGCCAGCGCGCAAGGCGGCGTCGGCAATTGCGCCGTCCTCAAACCGCTGCACCAGATGAGACACCGGCAGAGGGGATCGCAGGTGGCTTGCCGACAGCGTGGCAGTTGTGCGGATATGCAACGCCGCCAGATCGAAATCCTCGACGCGGCAATCCTCATCGGTGATCAGCAGGGCGGTCGGTTGGCCCGGTTGCGGGGGCGTGAAAGCGCGCAGCGGCAGCAGCGTTGGCAGACCATCCGGCTCTGTCGCTTCCAGCCCATGGGTGACTTCGGCCAGATCGCTTTGGCGCGGGGTGAAGCGTCCGGCGGTGAAGGTGGCGATGTTCTGCGCATCGGCCGGATAGGGTTTGCCCCGCGTGTGCAACCCCGCCACCCAGCGCCAGCCCAGCGTGTTCGATGCCGCATCGCCGTCCAGCAGGTGTCGAAAGAAAAAATCCGCCCCCAGCCGCCACGGCAGCCCCAGCGTGAAGATCCAGATCGAGGCGAACCACATCCGCGCATGGTTGTGCAGATAGCCCGTGTCCACCAACTCGGTGGCCCAAGCATCGTAACATTCCAGTCCGGTCTGACCGTTCATCGCCCGGTCCACATCGCGGCGCAGGCGGCGGTCGCGGTCAAGGGCGGCCAGATCGCCCTCCAGCCCAGCCCGGTAGCTGTCCCAGACCTGCGGGCGGCGTTCCAGCCAGCCCTTGAAATAGCCGCGCCAGATCACCTCTTGCACGAATTTCTCGGCATCCTGCTGCCCGTGCGCTGCAATCGCCGCTGCCACGGCATCGGATTCCAGCACCAGCCTGCGCCGGATATAGGGCGACAGCATCGACACGGCTTTGTGCGCTGCGGGGCCGTTGTCGGTGTTGCGGCCATTGGCATAGCGTCGCCCCATCCGGGGGATGAAGGTCGCCAGAATTTTCTCTGCCTCGGCGCGGGTTGGGGGCCAGTCTGTCATTGGATCCATCTTGGTTTGGTTGCGGCGGGACCTGAGGCCCGTCGCCGAAATTTCAACGCATTGGGGTGGTCTGGCCGCAATAGACCTCGACCATCGGGCGCAGGGCAATGCGCGCCCGAAGTTTCGCCGCCATCAGGTACATGCCGCCGATCTTGCGGTGTAAAAACAACGTTGCGGCTGGCGGGACATGGGCAAGCTCGCGGTCGTTGCCGATGGCAAGACCCATATCGCGCAGGCGTTCCAAAAGATCGCTTCGGCCAAAGTCAAACGGGGTGTCCTGTCGCAGTGGATCCATCGCAGCGTTGAACATCGACTGGATCAAATCCTGATGATGCGGCGCTGTGGCGGGGCCGAAATAGCCGATGCGCAGCATGGCATCGCGCGTTTCTGCCGACCCGCCGTCCAGCGCCACCCGCGCAAGGGCGCGAAAGTCGGCGGTCAGGTCCGGGCTGATCGGCTGAACCGCACCGAAATCCAACAGAATGATGCGGCCGGTCTTGGGGTCATGGCGGTAGTTGGCAAGGTTCGGATCGGTCTGCATTGCGCCGAACTGGAACAACTCGCGCAACACAAGGTCGATCAAAGCGCCCGCCACGCGGTCGCGCACCGCCTGCGGCGCATCGACCAGACTGTCCAGCGGCGCACTTTCCATAAAGCTCATTGCCAGCACCTGCGGCGTGCAAAGCGCGGTGTGCAGCGCGGGCAACGCAAAGATGTCAGACCCGTCCAGCAAGCTGCCGAACCGCGTCAGGTGCCGCGCTTCGGCCAGATAGTCGGCTTCCGCGTGCAGCTGCCGCTTGGCCTCGGCCAACAACGGCCCAATGTCCATGCCGCGCGGCAACAACCCTGGCAGGCGCATCAGCGTGGCCATATTGTCGACATCGCTGTCGATGCTGGCGCGTATGCCGGGATACTGCACCTTGATTGCAAGGTCCTGACCGTCACGGGTCACCGCCCGGTGCACCTGACCGATCGAAGCCGCCGCAAAGGGGCGCACGTCGAAGCGGGCAAAGCGGCCGTACCAGCCGGTGCCCCATTCAGCGTTCAATACGGTTTGCAGCTGTTTCGGTGGCATATGACGGGCATCATCCCGCATCCGGCCCAGGATCGCCGTCAGCTCAGCTGGCAGCACGAGACCGGTATCCATTGACAGCATCTGCCCCAGCTTCAGCGCAGCCCCCCGCAGGTGCGACAGCCCGTCCGTCAGTCGCTGGGTATTGGCCGGCGTCAGGAGAAGCTGCGCCAGATCGGGCCGCCTGCCGCTGGCCAGCGCGCGCAGCCCCCCAGCCGCAACATTGCCCGCGATTCCTGAGGCCATGCCCCCAAACTGCAGCAACCGGGCCGTGCGGCCAACCGGCACCGCCGCGCCATCATCATCCTCGGGCAAGACGCTCTCCTTTCAGTGCGGGGCGCGGGCGGTCTGCCTGCGCATCCGTCGCAAGTGCCAGCGGTAGATCGCCGGGGCGAGGACGTTGTCATAAGCAGCCGTGGCGAGCTGCCTGATCCCCGGAAATCCCACGACCCGTGCCAGCCAGCGATACCTCGGCATCTGCGCCCACAGCACCAGAAATGCCGGAATGCCCGAAGTGAGCGTGCCCTCATGCAAAACATAAAGTCGCCGGGCCGCCGTATCGGCGTCCAGCCCCCACCGGCCCCGCGCATCCGAATTCAGATCGTCAAACCGGATCGGCAGATCATTGTCACCCGCATACCGCGCGTAATGCTGTATCTCGAAGTTACAGACCGGGCAGGTGGCGTTGTAAAGAACGGACGTCTTGGCGCTGTTTTCCATTGGCAGCAGATAGGCCAGCGCAGCGCGAAATCCAGCAGGTATCTCGGTTGTGTTGTGACGGCGGCAGAATGAGTGATTTGCCGTCCCATGGGCAAAACGATTTGCCTCTGACGCGGAAGGCAGATCGTGGGGCAGGAATTGCCGTCAACCTTGTCCGCGCCGGAATGGATCCGTGTGACGGTCACACCGCCATCGCAAAGCTGGCCGAGGTCGTTGAAGCCGCTCTGCGGGAGGGCGGGATCAAGGCCGACGGCTCTGACGTCTTCTCACACCTGAAGATTGATCTGCCAACCGCGCGACTGGCTGACATTTTCGGCCGCCAGATCAAGCTGAACCTGAGGAAATGGCTGATCAGCCAACGACAGGGAAAGCCTGCCCACGACCTAGACCCGAGAGGCCTTCCCACTTGCAGCAAACGTCCGCCCTCGGCCTTTGCCTGCTGCTCCAACATTACGGACGACTGACGCAACGCAGACGCTCGCCAGAGTGGCTTGTGTTGAGTGCGTTCCTTAGGGGGCGAGGTCTGGTGATTGCCACGACGCATGCAAGGCGGAGGTTGTCTGAAAGTACCTTCGGCCCACATGTCCCCTTAGGTCTGGGGCGGGACCAGAACGAAATTGCCGACATGTGATTTCTTCAGGAATTCCTGCTGCGCGGCAACGATCTTTTCAAGCGGGTATGTTCTGGCCAGAAGCGGGCGGATTTCGCCCCGCTCGATGTAGGAAATCAGGTTGGGGAACACCGGCTCGTCCCATCCAGTGCAGCCGATCAGGGTCAAGTCCTTCAGGTAGAATACCCGCATGTCGAGTGCGACGATTGGCCCGCCTATCGCACCGGACGAGACATATTTTCCGCCGCGCCGAAGGACATCCAGCATTGCGCCAAACCCGGCTCCGGCGACGTTGTCGACGACAACGTCCACCGAATCCTTGCCCAATACCTCAAGCGGCGTTGCGCCCCGGTCGATGACATGATCCGCCCCTGCCGCCCGTACCTCATCCATCTTCGCAGGCATGGTTATGCCAATCACATGTGCGCCGCGCCTCTTTGCCAGCTGAACGGCGGCAGAGCCGACGCCACCGGAGGCGCCAGTCACAAGCACACGCATGCCTTTCCCAATACCCGCACGGTGGATCATGTTTTCGGCAGTGCCGTAGGCGCAGGGAATGGTGGCGAGTTCGGCATCGCTCCAGCAGCAGTTCACCGCGAAGGCCTCGGATGCCGGAACCTTGACGAACTGGGCAAAGGCACCATCGAAGTCTGACCCCATCCAGATGTTTTCGGGAGAGGCGAAGCCGCCCGGCCGCATGCAAGCGCGGACAAGGATACGCCGCCCAAGAAGGTGCCGGTTCGCGGCATTGCCGACCTCGGCCACGGTCCCGCAACAATCCGTGCCCTGAATGAAGGGAAATGGCGTTGCCGAGTTCCAGCCGCCATCCGCCTTTTGGCTCGGTGCGATTTGCGCGGTCTTTGCGGCCTCTTCCGTGCTTTTTTTCACAGAGGATGAATACCACCCGAGACGCGTGTTGATCTCGGTATTGTTCATGCCCGCAGCCCGTACCTGAACAAGAACCTCGGTCGGCCCCGGGGCGGGGCGCGCAACATCGCAACAGACGAGTTGATCGTAGCCGCCGTTTCCCAGCGTCACGACGGCTTTCATGGTCGGTTGGCCGTCCACAGGCCTGAGGCGGCCAAGTGCTGGGTCGCTCATCGCAATCTCCTGTACGGGTTGGTGTCGGCCGGGTCGGTCTCAGACCTTTTGTCGCGCATTGGTCGGGTCCCAGGCCGGGGTGTCAAGCAACTTCAGCGCGCGGCGTCCACCAAGGATGACCACGTCCAGGTTCTGGTCAACCGCTGGGCAGCCACAGCGAAAGCAAGGCTTTTGCCCATCGTGTGGCCAAACCCGCCGGACGTGCAGACGCTGACCGAGCGGTCGCCCTGCATCACCGCCTCGCCGCCATCAATGTCGCAGTCAGTGGCGGCGATCTCACCCTGGACCAGCGTTGTCATTGCATATGCATGATTGTGGCGATTTCCATCTGCTGTGCTTCCGTTGCTCGCATGTGGACCATGCTCTCCCTTCAAACCCGATGTCGGTCCGACGGACCGCCCGTGAAAAGGACACCGGTCGATCACGTGTGCGACGCCGAGTTTTCTGTGCCCTCAAGCGGGCGTTTGGAGATGACGTTGCTTCGGTCGGGCGTAGCCATCATTGATGACCGTCAACAGGGCAGACTGTCCGGCTGCCCATCCCAGAGCGGCACGCGCTCATGCTTTGGTTTGCGCTTGCCCGCCGGGCGCGGCCAGCAGCGCCTCGCATTCCGGCTCTCGGCCGCGCACGACACGCTGCCCCGCCAGTTTCCCGCGGGTTTCGGTCACGAGCGTGCAGCGCCCTTCGGGTTGGCCATCCTTGCGGAAGTACACCACCAGCCAATCGCGGGTCTTGCCAAGTTCATGGGCGCGCGCGGTGTTCGACCACATCAGCGTCAGGTGCCAGTCATCGCGGCGCGCATGCATCACCGGCAACCACTCCGCCCCTTCGGGATTGAACCGTTTCGGGGCGATCAGGCGCAGCTGGCCTGCGGCGGCGCGTTCGCGGTAAAGCCTGTCAGCGTCCAGCAGCAAAGCCACCGGTGGCGGTGTGACGGGCCCCACACCGCGCCGGGCCGTTCGGATGCGGCCAAGACGTTCGCTGACCTGCGACAGGACCAACTGCCTGCGGCGGCGGCCAAAGCCGGGGATCGGGCGCCCGCCGGGTTGCAGGGCAATTTCCAGTTCTTCCAGCGTCTCGATATCCTCGTCATCGGCCAGACGTCTGGCAAGTGCGGGCCCGACGCCGGGGATGGTCATGAACAACCGCGCAGGCGCCGCATCGCCTTGCAGCCGGTCAAGCTGCGACCAGCGGCCTGATGTGAGCATCTCGGCGATCGCCGCGGCAATGCCACGTCCGATTTTCGGCTGAGCGATGAGGCCGGCAAGACCCCCTTGCGCAAAGATGTCGCGCAGCGCGACCGGCAAGGCCCCGACATGATCGGCCGCTTCCTGATAGGCGCGGACCCGGAACGCGTCGTCGCCCTGCTGTTCCAGCAGGGATGCAAAGATCTGCAGACGCGACGCAATGTCGGCGTTTTTGGTGATCGGCCCGGTTGTGGTTGCGTCATCCATTTTCTGTCCGATGATCAGGCTGCTGACCGCTAGGGCAGGGCAAGCAAGAACGGCGTGCCCTGCCGGTGCACCTCGATCAGGACCGGGTCGCCCGGCGGCGCGGTGGCAATCGCATCGCGCAGCTGGTCAAGCCGGGAAACCGGGGTATCTGCGACGGCCACGATCCGGTCTCCGACCAACAGGCCTGCGCGCGCGGCATCGCTCATCTGGGCGATGCCCACGACCGTTATGCCACCTTGATCCTCGGTCAATGTCAGGCCTTGCAGACGCTGCAGGTTTTCGGCCTCGGCCGTTTCCGGGCGTTGCCGTCCCATCGCCCGGTCTGCTTGCCTCAGGACCACCTTCACCGGCATCCGCTTGCCATCGCGGATAATCTCCAGCGTGACTTTCTGCTCTGGCGATTGCAGGCTGATCAGGTAGCGCAGCGCCGCCGCGTCGGGGACCTTTTCGCCATCCAATGCGGCGATCACATCGCGGGGCTGCAGGCCGGCCGCCGCAGCGGCGCTCTGTGGCATCACCCGCGCAATCAGCGCGCCGCCCACAGTCTCAAGGCCAAGGACGCGGGCCATGTCCGGTGTCACATCTTGAACAATGACCCCCAGTTGACCGCGCCGCACCTGCCCGTCGCGCACCAGCCGCTCCGTAATTGCCATCGCCATATCCACCGGAATCGCAAAACCGATCCCGGCCGACCCCTGTGACGGTGTCAGGATAGCGGTGTTGATCCCGACCAGTTCGCCGTCCAGGTTGACCAACGCGCCCCCCGAGTTTCCGGGGTTGATCGAAGCGTCGGTCTGGATGAAGTTCTCATACCCTTCGATCCCCAGGCCCCGGCGGCCAAGCGCGCTGACAATGCCAAGTGTGACCGTCTGCTCAAGTCCGAATGGATTGCCTATCGCGACGACATAATCGCCGACCCGCAGTGTGGACGATTGCCCTATGGGAATTTCGACCAGTCTGTCTGGCGCGATGCGCAGCGCGGCAACGTCGGTTTCCGGATCGACGCCGACCACCTCGGCATCGGTTTCGGTGCCATCCATCAGGCGGACCGTGATCTGCTCGGCATTTGCGACAACGTGGGCGTTGGTCAGCAACAGGCCTTCCGTTGCATCGACGATCACGCCGGACCCGGCCGCCTGGAAAGGGCTTTCGGCGGGCGGAAGCGAACCAAAGTTCTCGAAGAACTGGCGAAAGAACGGATCGGCCAGCAGCGGAGTCAGGTCAGACTGGCTGGTGCCAGTCACCGCGATGCTGACCACCGATGGAAGCACCCGTTCCACCATGGGCGCCAGCGTGGGTGGTGCCGAGAGGCTGGTTTCGGCCGCAACGGGAAGCGTTTGCACCGTTGCGGCAAGCAGCAAGGAAGAGGCGAAAAGAAGCTGGAAGTTCATGAATCGTCACTCCCAAGGGATGTATCGAGGAGCAGGAACTCCGTGGCGATGGGCGCATTGATGGTCGTCATCGGGTCACGTGCGAGTTGCCCCGCTGCCAAGGATTCCGGCGGCGGCTGACCCACAGGAAGTTCGGTCGGGGTTTCCGGCTCAGCTTCAGGCGGGGACTCTGAGGGGTATTCTTGCGGGGTGTCGGGGGACCCTTCGGCAGGGGCGTCACCGGGCATCTCGGACGGGCTGTTGCCCGGCAACTCGGATGGAGGCAGCCCCATTGCTTCCACAGCGGGGGACCATGATGACTGAGGCACTGGCGTTGAGGCGAGGGAAAAGCGCATGTCGGTCTTTCCGATGGTTGCTTGCAGGCGCAGCCTGACTGCAAAAGGGCGGCGTCGCATTGATGGTCATCAATGAACTCCTTTGTAAGGGGCGCAGGCTGGAACCTGCCTGTTCCGGAAGGAGGCCTGTCATGTCGGCTTCGCTGCACGCCCGTGCGATCATTGCGTCTGTCTTTTGGACCGCCGCCGCAGTGTCCCCACTGGGGGCCCAGACGGTGCTGCAGACGAACGGCACCGATACCTTCATCGCAGGCTCCTCCGGCTTGCCAGAATTGCAGGCGCCAGGTGACGTCTTCGCGTCGGGCGGGGCGGTGGTCACCACGGGGCGCGTGGCAGGCGATGCACATGTTGCGGGCTTCGACCTTGATCTGGAAGCAGATGTTGCGGGCGATCTGTATGTCGCCGGTGCCACTGCGACGCTGCGCGCGCCGGTGGGGGGCGATTTGTCGATGATGGGCTTTTCCTTGCGCACCGCCGAGACCGCCATCACCACGGGCAATGCCCGGATGCTGGGCAGCACGATCACGATTGACGGTGCCATTGGCGGGGCGCTGGCCGCGACCGGGGGCGAGATCACATTGAACGCTGCCGTTTCCGGCGATGCGCTGTTGCAGGGCGGCACCATTTCCCTTGGCCCCAAGGCGCGCATTGCCGGCACGCTGACATATTCCGCGCCGGAACCTGTGACCATCCCGGCAGAGGTCATCCCGGCCGCGCGGGTGGTCTATCACAAGTCCCAACCCATGATGGAGCGGTTCGAGCACATGCGCGACTGGGGCGACGATTGGGTGGGCCGCGACATGCCGGCATTGCCATCCACCTTTGCCCTCGTCTCGACGTTTCTGGTGACGCTGGGGTTTCTGATCCTGCTGGGCGGGGCGCTGCTGGCGCTGGCCCCGCAGCGGTGTGAGGCGTTGCGGCTGGCGGGAACACGGCGCCCTGCGCTGATGGTCTTGCTTGGCGTTTTGGCTCTTGCCACGCTGATGGGGCTGGTCCCCGTCGCGGTGATGACGGTGATCGGCCTGCCCTTCGTGCCTATCGTGCTGCTGGCCATTCTGGTGGTCTGGACGCTTGGCTATGTCTTTGGGGCCTATGTGGTGGCGCTGCGGCTGTATCAGGCCTTTGGCAGGCGCGACGATCCGGGGCTGGGGTTGCGGATCTCACTGCTTGGCGGCGCGGTGCTGGTGTTTTCCTTGCTGAACTTTGTGCCCGTGCTGGGCTGGATGTTGAACTTCCTTCTGGTGCTGTTTGGCATCGGAGCCATGTCAACGGGCGTTCTGCGCGCCCTTGTCGCGCGCCTCCCGCAAGAGCCTGTTGCAGGCGAACCATCACCGCCTGTTGCCGTGGGGTGATGCAAGAGGCCGCGCTTGCACGCCGCCAGTGGGGCAGGGCCTTGGCATGGGTGCAGGTCGCACAAGTGTTGACGTCCCTTGCCCGGAAACAAGGCGGACAGGTCTTCCGGGGCGTCAGGCAGCAAAGCGGAAAACCGCCGCAGCGGGTGTGCTTGCCGCCCTTCGGGGTGTGGAAAGGCCGCCGGTTGACCGTGATCAACGCGGGGGCGCAGCGCAGTCTGGGATGCTGCAAGCAGTCTTTACCATGCGAGTCGTCTCGGACGCCTTTGGTCCTTCTCGCAGAGCGGCACTGGTCAACCGACGGAGCTTTCCATGAAGAACCAAAGCAAACCCCGAACCTTCAACGCAATCTTCGTCCCCGAACATGGCAATGTTCTGGGGCCTTATCCGGCGCTGGCGGTCGCCACCTTGGCCGATCTTGGCCTGACCGATCAGGAAATTGCGCACTATTTCCGTGTCTTGCCTGAACGCATTACGCGGCTGCGGCTGAAGGATGCGCCAGAACTGCGGCTTGTCTGCGGTGGTGATCCAGCCACAACACGCGCACCTGACCAGAAGTGACACAGCGCGCCGGTTTTCTTGGAGGTGCCGTCCCTTGGCTCTGATGCCGTGGCCGCCCCCGAACGGCATTGATGTGCCAAGATAGGTCTGCAGTGATCCCAACGGAGGACGGGCATGTCGAAAAGTGGCCATGATCGGACTCAGTCTGGCCAAGACCGTATTTCACGCGCTCGAAGTTGATGCCCCGAGGCGCACGCTGCCGGGAAAGAAGGTGCGAGGTGTTCAACCGTCCTGACGCCCCTTGTTGATGACAGGGTGGCGGTCAGTCCACGCCGAACGCCAGCATCTTCTCCAGACCTTCGGTGAGGAACTCGCCCACTTCTGGCTGGCCAAGCAGATATCGGCTGACAAGGCCTTCATGCTGTTGGCGGGCGAGGGCTTTGGTGGCCTCCCATTCTTCGGGTTCCGCATCGCCGCGACCGATCCAGAACAGGGCGACCAGCGCGTCCTTCTGTTCGTCATTCATGCTTTCAATCGCTTGCGTGATCTCGTCGCGGCTCAGATCGCCGGGCGTTTCCTGCAAGGTTTCGGCCACTTCGTCGTCGGTGGCATTGCCGCCGAGATTGTCAACATCCATGCCCTCCTTGGCCATCACGGCGTTGAACCGCAGCACCAATTCCTCAATTTCGGCATCGTCAAACGGCAGTGCGGGCATGTGTAGCTCCTTTTCATTTGGGTTCTTAAGAAAAGTGCTTTGCGGCACTGCCTTCCATCTTTTCAGATCCGGCAGGACCGCAAAGCGACCAGTCACGGCTTAGGCGAGCAGCGCCACCAAAGCCAAAGCGACCTCTTTGGAAGAGGCTGGGTTCTGCCCGGTGATCAGTTTGCCATCGACAACGACATGCGACGCCCAATCGGCACTTTTGGAATAAATGCCGCCACTCGCCACCAGCATATCCTCAACCAGAAACGGCACCACATCGGTCAAGCCTGCCGCAGCTTCTTCGGTGTTGGTGAACCCGGTGACATTGCAGCCCGAGACCAGCGGCTTGCCGTCGGCCGCCTTGGTGTGGCGAAAGATTGCGGGCGCGTGGCAGACGGCGGCGATCGGTTTGCCGCTTTGGGCAAAATACTCGATCAGGCGGATGCTGACCGGGTCTTCCGCCAGATCCCATAGTGGGCCATGGCCGCCGGGGTAGAACACGGCGTCAAAGCCGGCCAGATCAACATCTGACAGCTTGATCGTGTTGGCCAGCGCGTCGCGCGCACCCGCATCGCCTTCGAGGCGCCGGGTGTCGTCGGTCTGCGCGTCGGGGGCATCGCTGGCCGGGTCCAGCGGCGGCTGACCGCCTTTTGGCGAGGCAAGCGTGATCTTGGCCCCGGCGTCCGACAGGACGTAGTAGGGTGCGGCAAACTCTTCCAGCCAGAAGCCGGTCTTCTTGCCAGTATCGCCCAGCGCGTTATGCGAGGTCAGGACCATCAGGATATTCATATGCGGTTTTCCTTGTTCTCAATCATCTGCGATGGACCGACACGGACCACCCGCTTGCCAAAGTTTTCGCCGCGCAGCAGGCCGATGAAGGCCTGCGGAGCCGCTTCCAGTCCTTCGATCATCTCCTCAAAGTATTGTATCTGACCCGCCGCCAGCCATGCGCCCATCGCCTTGGCAAACTCGGGGTAAAGGTGCCCGAAATCCTGAAAGATGATAAACCCGCGCATCGTCAGCCGCTTGCGCAAGATCTGGCCCATCAGCAAGGACAGCCGGTCTGGCCCTTCGGGCAGGCCGGTCGCGTTGTATTGCGACACAAGCCCGCAGACCGGCACGCGGGCGGCGGTGTTCAACAGCGGCAAGACCGCGTCAAACACCGCGCCGCCGACGTTTTCAAAATAGACGTCGATGCCTTTGGGTGCCGCCGCCCGCAGCTTTGCGGCGAAATCGCTGGACTTGTGGTCGATGCAGGCATCGAACCCCAGCGATGCCACTGCATGGGCGCATTTGTCAGCCCCGCCCGCGATGCCCACCACATGGCATCCCATCAGCCGGGCAATCTGGCCCACGGTCGCCCCCACAGGCCCGGTGGCTGCAGCCACACAAACCGTCTCGCCGGGCTTTGGCATCCCGATCTGCGTCAGGCCCGCCCAAGCGGTGAAGCCCGGCATCCCCAGAATCCCCAGCGCCCAGGACGGATGCGCCATGCCTGTGTCCAGCAGCGTGACGCCCACGCCGTCGGACAGGGCATAGTCCTGCCAGCCGTTGAAGCACAGCACCCGGTCACCCGCAGTGAAACCGACCACATGCGATGTGACCACTTGCGCCACTGTGCCGCCCTCCATCACCCCACCAACTGCCACCGGGGCGGCATAGGATGGAGCGTCGCTCATCCGGCCGCGCATGTAGGGGTCCAGCGACAGGTAGTCGGTGCGCAACAGCATCTGACCCGGCCCCGGGGCGGGAACCGGGGCTGTTTCAAGGCGCAACGTCGCCGCAGTTGGCTCGCCCCTGGGGCGCTCGGCCAAAACGAAGCGGCGGTTCTGGGTGTCTGTTTGCGGCATCATCAACTCCAATTGAACATGGCGGATATCTGGCATTTCTGGACCGTTTCTATGCGGCCCAAGATTGGGACGCACAATCCTCTTTGGGCAGGTAAACTGCCTTCAGGCTGCGTCACCCGGCTTTGTCGGGCCGTAGTGGCTGGCCATATCTGCATCAAAGACCGTGCCTATTGGGCGGGAAGCATCGTATGGCGGGCTGGTGCGGATGCGGTTGCGGTCAACGCCCAGATAGATCAGGCGCTCAGTCCAGCGGATGGATTGTGTGGAGCGCGGCGAGATCAACACCTCTTTGCCCTGCCACCAGTTGCTGGTGTTGACGATCAGATAGCGCAGTGTCCAGTCCGTATCCTCAATCAGCATATCCGACAGATGGCCTATGTCGCCATCGGAGGCGTGGATGTGATAGCCGTTGACCTCGGCCACGCTGCGCAGGTTGGCGTCTT
>JBIHZO010000036.1:0-13436 GCA_044231405.1 Cypionkella sp.
GCGATTTCAATGCCACCACCCTGATCGATCTGATTGACACGCTGACCCACGACCCGCGCGTCAGTCTGGAACTGCTGTACATCGACTGCGCGCCGTCCGAACTGATCCGGCGGTATTCCCAAACCCGGCGCCGCCATCCACTGGCCCCGCAGGAAACCCCCACCGAAGGCATCACGCGCGAGATTGACATGTTGGCCCCAATACGGGCCCGCGCCGATCATCTGATTGATACGTCGGATATGTCGCCGCATGATCTGAAGGCCGAAATCGGCCATTGGTTTGACCATTGCACCGCGTCACCGATGGCGATCTCGGTGCAATCCTTCAGCTACAAGCGAGGATTGCCGCGCGGGTTGGACATGGTGTTTGACTGTCGGTTTCTGGCGAATCCCTATTGGCAGGCCGATTTGCGCGAGCTGGATGGCCGCGACCCGAAGGTCAGCGCCTATATCGAACAGGACCCGCGCTTTGTCGAATTCTTCGTCAAGTTGTGCGACCTGATCATCATGCTGCTTCCGGCCCATCTGGAAGAGGGCAAGGCGCATCTGTCTATTGGCTTTGGCTGCACCGGGGGACAACATAGGTCTGTTGCAGTTGCAGAAAAACTGGGCAAGGTGCTTGCAGAAGCGGGCTGGCCGGTGTCAAAACGTCACCGGGAACTGGAACGCAGGGCAGCCAATTTGCCCGGCACCGAATTGGGGTAGAAGGCGCGTGATCGGCATCGTGATCGTGGCACATGGCGGGCTGGCGCGGGAATATCTTGCGGCAGTCGAACACGTGGTTGGACCGCAACCGGCTGTGCGGGCCATTGCTATTGAAGACGTCCATGACCGCGCCGACAAACAGGCTGAAATCTGCCTCGCGGCTGATTCTGTCGATCAAGGCGGTGGCGTGGTGGTGGTGACCGACATGTTTGGCGGATCGCCGTCGAATCTGTCACTGATGGCCTGCGCCGGGCCAGGTCGCCGCATTGTTTACGGCGCAAATCTGCCGATGCTGATCAAATTGGCCAAGTCACGCGAATTGCCGGTGGCAGAAGCGGTGGCGGCCGCGCTAGACGCAGGGCGCAAGTATATCAACAGTCTGGATCTGGGCGGGGGGGCCTGAACCAATTGGCCGACCGAATCTTTCCGATCGTGAATGAAAAGGGCCTGCATGCCCGGGCTTCGGCCAAGTTTGTCGAGGTTGTTGAATCCTTTGACGCTGCGGCAGAAGTCACCAAGGACGGCATGACTGTGTCGGGTGACAGCATCATGGGGCTTTTGATGTTGGCAGCCTCGCGCGGAACCTCTATTGACGTACGAACCAGTGGCGCGCAGGAAGCGGCCCTTGCCGATGCGCTGCAGGCGCTGGTGGCGAACCGGTTTGGCGAAGATTTCTAACCTGCTGCTGACAACAAAGGCATATGCTGCGTGATTGATACGCCCCAGACAGATGTGGTGCCCTTGCCCGACGTGGTTTCTCCACGCAGGGACCACAAGTATGACATGCGGCGACTGTCCTATGCAGGCACTTTCACCAATCCGTTCAAAGCCGGATCGATCCGCGCGATTGAATGGCTGACGGCCAAAGTGACGCTGTTGCGGCTGATCCGTGATTTCGAACGGTCGGGTGCGCCGTTTGGTTCGCCTTTCTGGCCCAAAGCATTGCAGCAGATGGGCATTCGCATCGAGACCCCGGCGGAAGAGATCGCCAGAATTCCCGCCACTGGTCCGGTGGTCGTTGTGGCCAACCATCCCAGCGGGCTGGTCGATGGCATGATCATGGCCGAACTGGTCAACCGCATTCGCCCGGATTTCAAGATTCTGACGCGGTCGCTGTTGACCGGTATTCCCGAAGTCGCCGAATTCATGATCCCGGTGCCCTTCCCGCATGAGGAAAACTCACGCGAGTTGGGGCTGCAAATGCGGGCCGAAACCATGGCGCATCTGGCTGCCGGTGGGGTCATCATCCTGTTTCCGGCCGGCAAAGTGGCGACGTCCGAGACTTGGTTCGGCACGGCGGTCGAGGCGGAGTGGAACGTTTTCACCCACAAGATGATTCAAAGGTCCGGAGCCACGATCGTGCCGATCCGCTTCCATGGCCAGAATTCGCGGCCCTATCAGATTGCCAACCTGATTTCAGCAACCCTGCGGCAGGGTCTTTTGCTCTATGAAATCAAGCGCAGTCTGTTCAAATCCCAGCGTCCCCACATCGGCGAGCCGATTCCGGCCAGCGTTCTGAAAGACTGGGAAGGCAACCCGCGCGGCTTCCTGGCTTGGCTGCGCGAGCATACGCTGGCCATCGGCGACTAGCGGTCAGCGCGTCGGAACCGGCACTTCGCCGCGATAGTCGTAGAACCCGCGTTGGGTTTTCCGGCCCAGCCACCCCGCCTCGACATATTTCGCAAGCAGCGGGCAGGGGCGGTACTTGGTGTCGCCCAAGCCGTCATGCAACACATTCATGATGGCCAGACAGGTGTCCAGCCCGATGAAATCCGCCAACTCCAGCGGCCCCATCGGG
The DNA here is from genome assembly GCA_044231405.1 of Cypionkella sp. Taxonomy (GTDB): domain Bacteria; phylum Pseudomonadota; class Alphaproteobacteria; order Rhodobacterales; family Rhodobacteraceae; genus Cypionkella. Next base: position 2,503 of record JBIHZO010000036.1, read on the forward strand.
TGGTTGGCCCCCAGCTTCAGTGACTCGTCGATCGACTTCACCGATCCCACGCCTTCATACAGCGTGTAGACCGCCTCGTTGATCATCGGCATCAGGATGCGGTTGACGATGAAGGCCGGGAAATCCTCGGCGCTGGCCGCGGTTTTGCCCAGTTTGCCCACCACGGCCAGCAAGGTTTCATAGGTTTCCTTGTCGGTCGCGATGCCCCGGATCAGTTCGACCAATTGCATCACCGGCACCGGGTTCATGAAATGGAATCCCATGAACTTTTCCGGCCGGTCGGTTCGGCTCGCCAACCGGGTTATGGAAATCGACGAGGTGTTGGTGGTCAGAATCGTCGAAGGTTTCAGATGCGGCAGCAGCTCGTCAAAGATGGCCTGCTTGATGGTTTCACGCTCGGTCGCGGCTTCGATCACCAGATCCATCTGGCCCAGATCGGCCAGCACCAGCGTGGTTTTGATCCGCGCCATTGCTTCGGCCTTGGCCTCCGGCGTGGTCTTGCCCCGGCTGACTTGGCGCTCCAGGTTCTTGTCGATGTTGGAGATGGCTTTGGTCAGGCTGTCGGCGCTGACATCGTTCAGCAGCACATCAAAGCCCGCCATCGCGAACACATGGGCGATGCCATTGCCCATTTGCCCCGCACCGACGATGCCAACCGATTGGATTTCCATATGCCTGCCCCTTTGGTGGTTGTGCGCACCATAAAGCGGCAAGTCAGTGAGGCGCAAGCCTTCGACCGCGCCGGAATGCGTGCAAGATTTGAAGCAAATCCCGAACTTAGCGGTTTGGTAACGGGATTGGCGCAGCGTGGTCGATGGGTGTGAAGACAATTGGGTGGGTGTTATGGCCTGTATTTCTCCCGGCGAGGGGTCGCTGGACTATTTTCCGTGCCGGTATGGCAACTCGCGGCTGATTTTCCGCGGGCCGCAACGTGATGTCGAACGGGCCTATGTGGCCGCATTGGGGGGGACTGAAACCTATGGCAAGTTTGTAACTGCACCGTATCCAGACCTGCTTGAACGGGAACTGGGTCTTCCCGTGACCAATCTGGGTCTGATGAACGCAGGGCCAGATGTGTTCCTGCATGAGGTGGAAATCACAAGGATCGCCGCACGGGCCTGCGTGACGGTGGTGCAATTGCTGGGCGCGCAGAACCTGAGCAACCGCTATTATGCGGTGCACCCGCGCCGGAACGACCGTTTTCTGGGGGCGACGCCGCTGTTGCGGTCCATGTTTCCACGGGTCGACTTCACCGAGTTCACTTTCACCCGACACATGCTGCGCAGCCTGCAACACAACGCACCAGACCGGTTCGAAGTGGTCGCGGAAGAATTGCGCGCGGCCTGGGTCACGCGGATGAAACAGCTTTTGGCGCGGCTGAACGGGCGGACGGTTCTGTTGTGGATGGCAGACATTGCCCCGCCTTCACCGGTGCGCCGGGTCGATCTTGCGCAATCACCGATGCTGGTCGACGTCGAAATGGTCGCGGCCATTCGCCCGCTGGCCAGTGCCTATGTCCAATCCGTCAGCAGTGCCGAGGCGCGGGCGCAGGGGTTGGCGGGCATGTCCTATGCGCCACTGGATGCGCCCGCGGCGACAGGCGTACCGGGGCCTTGGGTGCATCGCGAGGTGGCCGATGCCCTGCTGCCAGTCATTCAGGGGCTGATCTGAAAAAGGCGCCCGTTGGGGCGCCTTTTTCAGAATGTGGTATGTGCGTACACACACACACACACCCTTCAAAGTTTTTCGATCAACTCCGGCACTGCGGTGAACAGGTCGGCCACCAATCCGTAATCGGCCACCTGAAAGATCGGCGCCTCTTCATCCTTGTTGATCGCAACGATGACTTTGCTGTCCTTCATCCCGGCAAGGTGCTGGATGGCCCCGGAAATCCCGACTGCCACATAGAGTTGCGGTGCCACAACCTTGCCAGTCTGACCGACCTGCCAGTCGTTCGGTGCATAGCCGCTGTCAACCGCAGCCCGCGAAGCGCCAACCGCAGCGCCCAGCTTGTCTGCCAGCCCCTCGATCAGATCGAAACTTTCCTTCGATCCCACGCCGCGCCCGCCAGACACCACGATGCCTGCGCTGGTCAGTTCCGGGCGATCAGACGTCGCCACGCGGTCCGCGACCCAGGCCGACAAACCAGCCTCACCCGGCCCACCGATTTTCTCAACGGGGGCCGACCCGCCCGCGCCAACGGCGGTAAAAGTGGCGGTGCGTACGGTGAACACCTTGGTCGCATCGGTTGATTTCACCGTCTGCACGGCGTTTCCGGCGTAAATCGGGCGTTCAAACGTGTCGGCGTCAATCACCGCCACCGCATCGGAAATCACCATCACATCCAGCAACGCCGCCACGCGCGGCAGCACGTTCTTGTTGAACGCGGTCGCAGCGCCGCAGATATGGTTGTAACCACCGGCCAGACCCACAACCAAAGCCGCAGTGGATTCCGCCATGCCGTGGCAATAGGCGTGATCATCTGCGAACAACACTTTGGCAACGCCCGACAAAGTGGCGGCCTCGGCAGCAGCCGCGTCGCCGCCCGTGCCCGCGATCAGCACATGCACTTCACCCAGACCGGCCACAGCGGCCAAGGTCTTGGCCACAGCATCGGTCGCCAAAGCGCCCTCGTTCACATCCGCAATCAGAAGAACGGCCATCAGATCACCCCTGCTTCGTCTTTGAGTTTCGCAAGCAATTCATCCACCGAGCCCACCTTCACGCCCGCCTTGCGCCCGGCCGGTTCGACGGTTTTCATCACGTTCAGGCGCGGCGTCACGTCCACGCCGTAATCCGCAGGCGTTTTCGCTGCCAACGGTTTCGCCTTGGCCTTCATGATATTCGGCAAAGACGCATAACGCGGCTCGTTCAGGCGCAGGTCCACCGTCACGATCGTCGGCATCTGCACCGAAATCGTCTGCAAACCGCCATCGACTTCACGGGTCACAACCGCCTTGTCGCCCTCGATCGCCAGTTCCGACACGAAGGTCGCCTGCGACCAGCCCAGCAGGGCCGAGAGCATCTGACCGGTGGCATTCATATCGTTATCAATGGCTTGCTTGCCGCACAGCACCAGACCAGGAGCCTCTTCGCGCACCACAGCCGCCAGCAGTTTGGCCACGGAGAGCGGCTCGATGTCGGTCTGCACATTGTCGGTGGCCTCGATCAGGATCGCGCGGTCCGCGCCCATCGCCAGTGCCGTACGCAATGTTTCCTGGCTTTGCTTGACGCCGATCGACACCACGATCACCTCGGTCACGACGCCCTTTTCCTTGAGCCGGATCGCCTCTTCCACGGCAATCTCGTCAAAGGGGTTCATCGACATTTTCACGTTCGCCAGATCGACCCCGGACCCGTCCGCCTTGACGCGCACCTTCACGTTGTAGTCGATCACTCGTTTGACAGGCACCAACACCTTCATCGCGCAAATCCCCATAATTGGCCGCATCGGGCCATCCAAGCTCTCGGGCACGTCATACCGCGTCGGGCTGGGCCGGAACAGACCAAATGCGACGCCAACGCGCGTCGGTACGTCGCGTCCCTACCCTTCGCGGGTCAGACCGGGCACCCAGAGTACATCATCCTTGCCATCGTTGTTGGCGATACGCCCGGCGACAAAGAACCAATCCGACAGCCGGTTGAGGTATTTGACCGCTTCAGAGTTCACCTCTTCCATCGTGGCCAGTTCCACCACGCCGCGTTCTGCCCGCCGACAGATCGTGCGGCACAGGTGCAGATGCGCCGCAAGAACCGACCCACCGGGCAGGATAAAGCTGCGCAGCGGCGTCAGCTTGGTGTTCATCGCGTCAATCTCTGCCTCCAGCCGTAGCACCTGATGCGCGATCATCCGCAGGGGCGGATAGGCCGCCTCGGCGTCTTTATACATGTCGGGCGTGCACAGATCGGCCCCCAGATCAAAGAGATCATTGGAAATCCGCTGCAAGGCCGCGTCCATGTCACCGCTGGAATGCAGCCGCGCCATGCCGACGGTCGCGTTGGTTTCATCCACCGTGCCATAGGCCACGACCCGCATCGAGTGTTTTGCCACCCGCGCGCCATTGCCAAGCGCGGTTTCGCCCGCATCTCCGGTTTTCGTATAGATCTTTGACAGAACGACCATCAGTTGCCCCCCCGGCTGCGCAAATAGGCAAAGCCCACGATCAGAATCACCGCCACCGCCTGCGCAATGATCCGGTAGCGCATCAAGCGGTTAGAGTGTTTGCGGTTGAACTCCCCCCCCTTGGCAAAGCCACCGATGCCGATGGCAAGGATGATAAGCACCCCAAAGGCGGCAATCATACCAAAGATGAAAAGCGGGTCATTCGTCATCGTGCGGTCCTTCCAGTTGACCCTGACTTAGGGGCTTGCCAGCAAAAAGCGAACCGAAATCCGCATTTATCCTTTGGCGATCATCCAATCCAGCACCCGCGTTGGCAGAATGCGGCGGGCAAACCCCATCAGATGAGTCGGCATGGTGACATAATAGCGCGCCTTGGGCCGGGGGCTTTCCAGCGCATGGATCAGTTTGGCCGTCACCGCGCTTGCGGGCAGTTCCCATTTGTCCGGGCCGTTGCTTTCATACAGGCGACTGCGCAGGGGCCGGTATTCCTCGACTCGCGCCGAGTTCTCCCAATCAATCCAACGTTCGAAATGCGGAATGGCCTTTTCGCGGATGCTGCTGGTGATCGGGCCGGGTTCAATCAGGATCACGTCAATTCCCGTGCCCGCCATCTCGATCCGCAGCACGTCCGACAGGCCTTCCATGGCGAATTTGGTCGCCACATAGGCCCCGCGCCATTTCAGCGCCACCAGCCCAAGCACAGAGGAACAATTGACAATTCGCCCATGCCCCTGCGCCCGCATCAAGGGGATCACGCGGCGGGTCAGGTCGTGATAGCCAAACAGGTTGGTTTCAAAAATCGCCCGCAACGCCCCGCGCGGCAAATCTTCCACGGCACCGGGGCAGGCATAGGCGCCGTTGTTGTACAGCGCGTCCAAGGTGCCACCCGTGCGCGCCACCACCTCCGCCACGGCAGCCTCAACACTGGCTTCATCGGCGTAATCCAGCACGAAGCTTTCCAGCCCTTCGGCCCGCAGCCGCGCGCAGTCAGGTTCCTGACGGCAGGTCGCAAACACCCTCCAGCCACGCGCCCGCAATCCCCGCGCGGCATCAAGCCCGATGCCTGATGAGCATCCCGTGATCAGAATCGTCTTTTGCATGCCCGGCCTCTTGAAGGGTTTTCTCCTTCCTAAGGCCAGCCTGCCCCAAGGGCAAACGCTAGTCAGTCAGCAGGGTGCCGAAGCTGTTCGGTCAGCAGGCTGCCGAATCCCATTCGGTCAACAGGTTGCCTGATCCTATTCGGTCAGCAGCCGCGATGCGACGTAGCCTTCGACCCCATCGCCCTCAATCCGGATCAGCGACCAACCATCGGCGCCTTCGCCCTCGGCCACCACCAACACCGCCTCGCCGCGCTCAAGACGGCTGACCACGTCAAAATCCTTGCCGGGGCCTGATCGCACATTCACCGATTTCGCGCCGACAAGAAGCACCTTTCCGCTGTCGGTCAGCGATGCGCTTTCCACGGCAGGCGTGGCTTCCAGTGGAACCGGAGCGGCCATCACCGGCTCTGGCGGAGCGAACATGGCAACGTTGGTTTCCAGTTGGACCGGTGCGGCAACGACGACCGCAGTTTCCGCGACAGGGGCCTCAACCACCTGCGTTTCTGGCGGCACCATCAGGCCAAAGCGCTGCTGCCCCCGGTCTTGCCCGCCAATCAACATGGCGCAAAAAAGGGCCGCACATAAAAATAACGTCAACCGGATCATCACTCACCTATCACACTCGTTTGAACGAAATATAGCACGAAACCGGCTGGAATGTGGTGGAAAAAAGCCCCCTTTTTCCCCGTTCTTGTACCCGGAAAACGAGGCAATCGCTTTTGCCTCTGGACCGTTTCCAAGGCGCGCACTACACCGCATTCATGTCCGAAGACGCAGATGACCCCAAGATTGAGCCGATCACCCTTGCCGAGCCTTTGGCCCGCGCAATCGGTGAACGCTATCTGACCTATGCTTTGTCCACCATCATGCACCGCGCCTTGCCGGATGCTCGGGATGGTCTGAAACCAGTGCACCGCCGAATCCTCTATGCCATGCGCGAACTGCGGTTGTCGGCCACCAGCGCCTTCCGCAAGTCAGCCAAGATTTCTGGCGACGTCATGGGCAACTATCACCCCCACGGCGATTCCGCGATCTATGACGCGATGGCGCGCTTGGCGCAGGATTTCAACGTTCGCTATCCGCTGGTCGACGGGCAGGGCAACTTTGGCAACATCGACGGCGACAACCCGGCAGCGTCCCGCTACACCGAGGCCCGTCTGACCGCGATTGCCGAAACCCTGATGGAAGGCCTGACGGAAAACGCCGTCGATTTCCGTCCGAACTATGATGGCACGTTGGAGGAACCGGTGGTGATGCCCGCCGCCTTCCCGAACCTTCTGGCCAACGGGTCGTCCGGCATTGCCGTCGGCATGGCCACCAACATCCCGCCGCACAATCTGGAAGAACTGATCAACGGTTGCCACGCCATGATGGCTGACCCCGCGATCAGTGATGACGCGCTGGTCGCCTTGATCCCCGGCCCCGATTTCCCCACAGGCGGCGTGATCGTCGAATCGCGTGCCTCGATGCTGGAGGCTTACCGCACCGGGCGGGGGTCTTTCCGCACCCGTGCCAAATGGCATGTCGAGGATCTGGGCCGTGGCACCTGGCAGATCATTGTCACCGAAATTCCATTTCAGGTGCCAAAATCACGCCTGATCGAAAAGCTGGCCGAACTGATCCAGACCAAGAAGATCCCCCTGCTGGCCGATGTCCGCGACGAATCCGCCGACGATCTGCGCATCGTGCTGGAACCGCGGTCCCGCACGGTCGAAGCCGAAATGCTGATGGCCGCGCTGTTCAAGTCGTCAGATCTGGAAAGCCGGTTCAGCCTGAACATGAACGTGCTGATCGACGGCCGGGTGCCGAAAGTCTGCAGCCTGAAAGAAGTCCTGCGCGCCTTCCTGGACCATCGCCGCGAAGTGCTGAAGCGCCGCTCCAGCCACCGCGTCGAAAAGATCGACCACAGGTTGGAGGTGCTGGAAGGCTTCATCCTGACCTTCCTCAATCTGGATCGCGTGATCGACATCATCCGCTATGATGATGACCCGAAGGCCGCGCTGATGGCCGAAAACTGGGGCAAGCCCCACACCCGTGCCATGTCGGAAAAGGACTATGTTCCCCCGGTTCCGGGCGAGGGCGAACTGACCGAGTTGCAGGCCGAATCCATCCTCAACATGCGCTTGCGGTCCTTGCGGCGGCTTGAGGAAATGGAACTGATCCGCGAGCGCGATGCCCTGATGCTGGAACGCGCCGGGCTGGCCGATCTTCTGGACAGCGACGCCCTGCAATGGGTGCAGATCGGCACCGAGTTGGATGACATCCGCAAACGCTTTGGCAAGGCCACCGCTTTGGGCGCGCGCCGCAGCCAGTTTGCCGATGCGGGCGAGGTTGAGGAAGTCTCGTTCGAGGCGATGATCGAACGCGAACCGATCACCGTGATTTGCAGCCAAATGGGTTGGATCAGGGCGCTGAAAGGCCATGTCGACCTTGCGACCGAACAGAAATTCAAGGACGGCGATTCCGCACGTTTCACCTTCCACGCTGAAACCACCGACAAAATCCTGCTGATTGGCGCGAACGGTCGCTTTTACACGCTGATCGGCGTCAACCTGCCCGGCGGGCGCGGCATGGGCGAACCCGTGCGCTTGATGGTCGATCTGCCGAATGATTCCGAGATCATGGACCTGCAAATCTTCCGCCCCGGCGAAAAGCTTTTGCTGGCCTCCAGTGCCGGCGACGGTTTTGTTGTGACCTCGGACGAGGTTTTGGCGCAAACCCGTGCCGGCAAACAGGTGCTGACTTTGGCCGCTGGCGTGAAAACCGCAGTGGTGCGCAAGATTGTGGGCGATCATGTCGCCGTGGTCGGCGACAACCGCAAGGTGCTGGTTTTCCCGCTGTCAGATCTGCCGGAAATGGCCAAGGGCAAGGGCGTTCGGCTGCAAAAGTACAAGGACGGTGGGTTGTCGGATGCCACCACCTTCGTGCTGGCCCTGGGGTTGTCTTGGAAAGATCCGGCGGGCCGCACCCGCACCGAAACCGATCTGACCGAGTGGAGCGCCGCCCGCGCCACCGCAGGCCGCATGGCCCCGCGCGGCTTCCCCCGTGACAATCGGTTCAATGGTTAAGGCCCGCTTTGTCCTGCGCGCGTCCCTACGCATGCAGGACAGAGAGAGGACGCAAAAACCACATGGAACGGCTGCCCGTTTTGGGGTGCAAAACGCAGTTAATCCAGCGTCCGCAAGAGGTTAGAGCGAATTTCCTTCAATCCGATTCAGATTGAAGGAAATCCAGGACAGGCCCTGCCGATGTCTGTTGCGGTTGAGTTCCATCGGATCAACCCGATTGAACGCAACACGCTCTAGCCCAACACCTCATCCTGATGTTCGCCCAGCTTGGGCGCAGGCCGCTCCAACGCCAGTTCTGCCCCCGAAAACGTCATCGGCGACCGGACACCCGGCACGCCATCCGGCGCGATCTGCATGCCGCGCGCGATCACCTGCGGGTCAGCAAACACCTCGGCCAGATCGTTGATCGGACCAGCGGGCACGCCCTGCGCCTCGCACGCCGCCAGCAGATCGGCCTTGGACCAACGCCGCGTGGCTTCTGTGATGCGCGACGTCATCGCCACCCGGTTCGCCACCCGGTCGGCATTTGTCGCAAAATCAACGGCTTCGGCCATATCCGCCAGCCCCAAAATCCCGCAAAGGCGCCGATATTGACCATCATTGCCCGTCGCCAGAATGATCCAGCCATCGGCACAATCAAACACCGCATAGGGGGCCAGATTGGGATGCGCGTTGCCCATCATTCCCGGAGGCTTTCCCGACACCAGATAGTTCATCGACTGGTTTGCCATGATGCTGGTCGCCACATCCATCAGCGCCATGTCGATGTGCTGGCCAACACCGGTAACGCCGCGCTGCACCAGGGCTGCCAGCACCGCAGTCGCCGCGTAAACCCCTGTAAAGATGTCCGTAACCGCCACCCCCACCTTCTGCGGCTGCCCCCCCGGCTCGCCAGTGACCGACATCACCCCGGCCATTCCCTGGATGATGAAGTCATAGCCGGCGCGATGGGCATAGGGTCCCGTCTGGCCAAATCCGGTGATGGAACAATAGATCAAACGCGGGTTCACAGCCTGCAAAGAGGCATAATCCAGCCCGTATTTCGCAAGGCCGCCGACCTTGAAATTCTCGATGACCACATCGGCACCGGCCACCAGCTGGCGCACAACTTCCTGCCCCTCAGCCGTGCGGAAATCGCAGGTGATGCTGCGCTTGCCCCGGTTGGTGGCATAGAAATAGGCCGCCGTCTTGTCGCCATCACGTTCGATGAACGGAGGCCCCCAACGGCGGGTATCGTCGCCCTCGGGCGCCTCCACTTTGATCACATCCGCGCCCAGATCGGCCAAGGTCTGGCCAGCCCAAGGGCCAGCCAGAATCCGTGCCAATTCAATGACTTTTATGCCGGCAAGGGGCGTGGACATTACTTCGCCAGCTCGGCGTCAAGCACTGCTTTCAACTCGTCATAAGCCATGTTCGGATGCTTGACGCCGTTGATCAGAATGGACGGCGTGCCCTCAATGCCATCGGCTTTGAAGTTGGTTTCAAAATGCGCCACCAAAGCCTCCGCCATCGCAGGGTCTTTCATGCAGATGTCGAGCGCAGCATTATCCATCCCGGCAGTACGACCGATTTTCTTCAGGTTTTCGACAACAACCGTCGGATCTTCGGACGCTGCCCATTCCTGTTGGGTGTCAAACAGAATGTCGGTGATCCCGAAATAACGCATCTCGCCGCCGCAGCGCGCCATCATTGCGGCCCACAAGCCGTAACGGTCAAAATACACCTCGCGGTATTCGAACAGTACCTTGCCGGTGTCGATGTAGTCGGCCTTCAGCTTGCCGAAGATGTCCTTGTGGAACGTGGCGCAATGCGGGCAAGTGAAAGACGCGTATTCGGTCAGTTTCACCGGGGCATCGGCCGCGCCCAGCGTGAAATCCTTGATCTCGATCGCGGCGGTTTCCTGCGCTTCGGCGGCCATCGATGCCAGCTGCGGCGCGCTGCCGGCTGCCCACAGGCCCACGCCCCCCATGATCGCCAGCGTCAGCGCGGCAATGCCCAGTTTCTTAGCCATGGTTCAGATTTCCTTTGGTTTTCGGCGTTTTAGGATGTTTTGCGCCATCGCTTCCAGCGCCGCGCGCAAACCGTCATCGCGGATCGGCGCGGCGGTGCGGGCGGCCTCTTGTTGCACGGCGGGGTCAATCGGGGGCGCGGCCTTCGGGGCGGCCATGAACTCGGCCTGACCTTCGGCAAAGCCGGTGCTGGCGGTCTGGGTCAGCATGATCCGCGAGATCGCGGCATAACCGTAAACCGCATTGACCTTCTCGCGCAGCTTTTCTTTCTGCATTTCCACCATGGGTGCCATCGACCCGGTGGTCAGCAGCGTCAGCGTCCCGCCCATGCCTTCGCGGCCATAGCCCACCTTGACGGGCCGGGTCACGCGGGCCATCTCTTCGCCCGCAATCTCGGTCCAATGGGTCAGCAGGCGCGTCACTGCAAAACCGCGCGATTCCCCTGCCACCCGGACTTGGGTTTTCAGCAAGCCCGAAGCCGCCTCAAACCCGCGAATTCGGCGGATGGGGTTTGGCATGGGAGCGGGGGTACGGGCCATCTGGTCCTGCTTTGGTTCCATGCTATTCTATCCGGCAAAAGGCCGCTGCCGCCAGAGGGCACAGTATCAAGGGAATAAAGATTGCGTGACACTGA
>JBIHZO010000327.1:0-4232 GCA_044231405.1 Cypionkella sp.
GATCGGCCAACTCGCGGTACAGGCGGCCCCGTTTTCGGTGGCTGTCGGCCACACCCGCGCCACCCGACATGGTGTTGCTGGCGCGGAATTCCCGAGGCGCGTTCACAGCCATCTTGCCGAAGAATATCGCACGGCTGACATCGCCTTTGGCCGCAACCCATGGCTGAGCAGTACAAAAATCCGGCGCTGATCGTCCAAAGTCTGCGACCGATTAGCGATCAGATCGGGCACCGGTCAGGGCAGCCCCTTCACAGGCCCAGGTCAGTGCGATGGCCAAGTTGTCGATCGGCTCGGCGCTTTGGTGGATTGCGCGGGCCTTTGCGGTCAAGGGCAGGCTGTCGGCATTTGGTTCCAGATCTTGCAGGGCTGATGCCAGATCTTCCTGCGCCACGGCCACCACATAGCGGTCGCCGTTGCCTTCGACTGATGCGGCACAGGCCACAAACAGCGGCGCTGCTTCGGTCGCAAGATCCAGCCCTGCACTCAGTTTGGCCAGGTCCGCACGGATGCGCCCCAAAACCAGTGCGGCGGCCCCAACCAGCCGTGGATGGGCGGCTGTCAGGGTTTTGGCATCGCGGTCGGTTTGTTCAACCTATGGCTTGGCGGCCAGCAAATCAGCCTCGCGGTTGGACTGCGCCAAGGCCAACCCCAGATCAACCGCTGCCTGCGGATGGCCTGCCTGCGCGGCCTGCACCAATGTGGGGTCATGCGCAGCCAACCGGTCGGACTGCTGTGCGAGGCCGGGCATGCCCGCCAAGAGCCCACGCAGCATCAGGAGGCTTTTGAACCACTCCCGCAGGAAAGCCCCCGGTGCCTTGCCCAAAAACCAGCTCCCTTGCGGTCACCCGACAAGCCATGCCTGCCGCCTGACGGCATTTGTCACCCAAGCCACCGGTTGACATCGCAGCCCCTGCGCGCGATAGCCCGGCCAGCTTGGGAGTCCGCTATGACCGACCACACCACCCTTGATTTCAGCCGCATCCTTGACCATGCCCGCATTGCAGAACTGCCAAACCCCTATTTCGGCAAGGTCCGCGATTGTTATGATCTGCCCGGCACGGCGGATCAGCCCGCGCGGCGCATCCTGATTTCCTCGGACCGGATTTCGGCCTTTGATACCATTCTGGCGGCCATCCCGTTCAAAGGGCAGGTGCTGACTCAGATGGCGCGGTTCTGGTTTGATCACACGGGCGACATTTGCCCCAATCATGTGCTGTCCTACCCTGATCCGAATGTGGTGATCGGTCGGCATGTGACCATTCTTCCGGTCGAAATTGTGGTGCGCGGTTATCTGGCTGGGACGACGTCCACCTCCGTGCTGACACAATACAAGGCCGGGGTGCGGCAGATGTACGGGCATGTATTGCCCGAGGGTTTGCGCGACAATCAGGTGTTGCCTGCGGCGATCATCACCCCCACGTCCAAGGCCTTCGACGGCGGCCATGATGAGCCGCTGACGGCGCAAGATATTGTATCGCAAGGGCTTTTGACGACGGAACAATGGGCAGAGGTCTCGGCCAAGGCATTGGCGTTGTTCGCGCGCGGGCAAAAGATGGCCGCCGAACGCGGGCTGATCCTTGTGGACACCAAATATGAATTCGGCACAGATGCCGATGGCCAAATCCTGTTGGCCGATGAAATCCACACCCCCGACTCCAGCCGCTACTGGATCGCTGCGGGCTACCAGCAGGCGTTTGAGGCAGGCACCCGTCCACCCAGCTTTGACAAGGACGTCATCCGCTCTTGGGTCGGCGCGCGCTGCGATCCGTACAAAGATCCGATCCCGGAAATTCCCGCCGACATGATCGCCGCCACTGCGCGGGTGTACATCGAGGCGTTTGAGGCGATCACCGGACAGCCCTTCGTGCCCGATACCAGCCACGCCACGCCACTGGACCGCATTCGCGCAAATCTGCAGCCCTATTTCACCGCTTGACGCAGGACTGTTTGCGCTAACACATCCCCTTCATGTAACGTCGCCAAAACTGCAAAGGATGGGTAAAATGATTCTCAGCTGTGGCGAAGCCCTGATTGACATGTTGCCGCGCATCTCGACGCTGGGCGAACCCGCGTTCTCGCCCTACGCGGGTGGGGCTGTGTTCAACACCGCGATTGCCTTGGGCCGCCTTGGCACCCCGGCCGCTTTTTTCTCGGGCGTGTCCAACGACATGCTGGGCGAAATCCTGGCCGACACCCTGACCGCCTCCAAGGTCGACACGTCATTCTGCGCGCGATCCGATCGTCCGACCACGGTGGCCTTTGTCAAACTGGTGAACGGCCAAGCCACCTACGCCTTCTACGACGAAGGCACCGCGGGCCGGATGCTGTCGCTCGACGAATTGCCCATCCTGCCCGCACAGATCGGCACGCTGTTTTTCGGCGGCATCTCGCTGGTCAACGACCCCGCCGCCAGCACCTATGAGGCGCTGCAGGCGCGCGAAGCGCCAACGCGTGTGACGATGATCGACCCCAACATCCGCCCCGGTTTCATCGCGGGCAAAGAAGACCAATACCGCGCCCGGATTGAACGCATGATCGCACGGGCCGACATCGTAAAGCTGTCGGACGAAGACCTGCACTGGCTGATGGGCGCGGGCGATCTGGTGGATCTGGCGCGCCAGATCCTGTCCAAGGGCCCGAAAGTGGTCTTCATCACCGAAGGCGCAGCCGGTGCGCGCGCCATCACCACCACGCAAAACCGCTTTGTCGCAGCCACACCCGTCACCGTGGCAGACACTGTGGGCGCGGGCGATACGTTCAACGCCGGCGCTTTGGCGGCCCTTCATGCCACTGGCGCATTGACCAAGGCGCGGCTGCTGGCCGTCAGCGATACCGAACTTGATGCTGCCCTCACCCTTGGCACCCGCGCCGCCGCCGTCACCGTGTCACGTCCCGGCGCAAACCCGCCTTGGGCCAATGAGCTGTGAGAGCACTGCTGCAACGCGTCAGCCGCGCCTCGGTCACGGTCGAAGGCGCGGTGGTGGGCGAAATCGGCCCCGGTCTTTTGATCCTGATCTGCGCCATGCAGGGCGACACGCCGGCGCAAGCTGACAAACTGGCTGCCAAAATCGCCAAGCTGCGGATTTTCAAGGACAGCGCCGACAAGATGAACCTGTCGGTCAAAGATGCAGGCAACGCCGCGCTGATCGTGTCACAGTTCACGCTGGCCGCCGACCTGCGCGGCAACCGCCCCGGCTTTTCCTACGCCGCCGCCCCGGACGACGGCAAACGTCTGTATGACCATTTCACCGCCCGCATCGCCACTGAAGGCATCACAACGGCCTGCGGCATCTTCGGCGCCGACATGGATGTCAGCCTGAACAACGATGGTCCCGTGACCATCTGGATGGACACGGACAATCTCTGACCCTTCATCTGTCTGAAAATATCCTCGGGGGTCAGGGGGCAGACAGCCCCCTGATTTTCCGCCGAAAACTGTCCTAGCGGATGGCATCACTGCACTGGATCAAAGCGTCCATTGACGCCCGCGACCCGGCCAAGGAATAATCCTGTACCGGTGATCCATCTGCAGACCGCAGGTACATCCGCTGTCCCTGTGCGATCTCCATCAGGAACCGCACACCGGCATCAGAGTCCGGCAAATTGAACAGGATCGAACTTTTGTAAAGCTCGGCATTGGTCAAGTCCCAGCCCGCACGGCGGTCGATCTTGACGTCAAGGTCGGCAGTGTCGCCTTCGCCAAAATCCCATGCCGTGGAATAGAACTGCAGCTTCACCGACTGATCGGGGTAAACCCAGACCGTAAAGCTTTCGGTGGTCGCATCGACCTCGGCCAGACAGGCGACGGTGCCGTCATCAAAGCCGACAATCTCCACCTCCCAATGCTTGTGCTTGAACAACATCTCTGATGTCGTTTCGGCCCACACGGGCGCTGATGTGGTGGCAATCGCACAAACACAAACCGTTCCCAACCAACCCTTCATGTTCAATTCCCTTCTTGCTAAACGTCAAGTCAAGATTGGCCGTCGGCAATATTTAGGCAAATGAAAAAGGCCGTCACGCTGCAGGTGACGGCCTTTTTCTGAACGAAAGCCTCAGGTGGCCCACTCCCACGCCTGCGAGAATTGCCCAAGAACGGCGGCAACATCCGCGTCGTCCACCGCAGCCGACTTCGACACCCGCGCCACCAAGCCGCGCTTTTTGTCCTCAACCACCTCAACCACCCGCACCGCAAGCCCGGCCTCGGCCAGCGCCGCATCATAGGTGCGCGT
>JBIHZO010000328.1:0-4228 GCA_044231405.1 Cypionkella sp.
TCGATGCCAAGGGCAGTCAGCAGCTCGCCTTGGGTGGTGTAGGCATGCGTTGGGCTGTGGGCGGCGAGGGCTGCGAAATCAACATGGGCGGTCAGATCGGCCTCTCCGGGGGTGGCCAACGGATCGGTGAAGCGATGGGCTTTCAGGGCCTGAAAGGTGTCGCCGTTCGAGGTCCAGCCGCCGTAGTCGAGGATCAGGGCCGCGCCGCCGTGTTGCGTGATGCGGGCGGTGATCGCGGTCATGATCGCGGGAGCGGCGGGGCAGGTTTCCACCACGTCGCCGGGTTTGGTATCGGCCAGACGGTGATTGAGGATGCCCAGCAGCGCAGGCGCGGCCCGGCCCATGGTCAGATTGCCCGCTGTCACGCCGATCATGGTTTCAGCCCAGCCTTGGGCGTTGCGGGTGAACTGGCGGATCGGCAGGGCGTCGAAGAATTCATTGGCCAGCAGGTAGAGGGGCGCATCTGGCAGGGCATCTGTGCTGTCCAGCCACTGTACCGGATGGTCGCCAAGCGTCGCGCGTTGGCGGGCGCGCAGGGTGGCGGATTGTTCCACCAGCACCACCGATGCCGCCGCGTGAAAGCCCGGCACGCGGGCGGTGGCGCGCAGCACATCGGCCATCAGGGTGCCACGACCGGGGCCAAGTTCGGCCAAAGTGAAAGCGGCGGGTGCGCCTTGGTCCAGCCAGCTTTGGGCAAGGCAAAGGCCCAGCAATTCGCCAAACATCTGGCTGATTTCGGGTGCCGTGGTAAAATCGCCTGCAAGCCCGAACGGGTCGCGGGTGGCATAATAGCCGTGGTCGGGGTGCATCAGGCACTCGGCCATGTAGTCGGCCAAGGTGATCGGTCCTGTCGCTTGAATCCGGCGGATCAGCAGGGCGGCCAGCGGGGTCATCGGCGCGCGATGAACCACAGGCCCACAAGGATCATCGGCAGACTGAGCAGCTGGCCTGCGGTCAGGCCATAGCCTGCGGCCTGCACATAAAGGCCCAAGGGGTTGGCTTCAGTGACAAATTGCGCATCGGGCTGGCGCACGAACTCCACCGCGAACCGCGCCACGCCATAGCCCGCAAAGAACAGCCCCGCGATGCGGCCCGGCGATTTCAGCCAGTCGCAGCGCCAGATCAGGTAGCTGAGGACAGCGAACAGCAGCAGGCCTTCGAGCGCAGCCTCGTACAGCTGGCTGGGGTGGCGGGCGCAAATGGTCAGCAGATCGCCGCAGGTCTGCGCGGCGTCGCCCGGAAAGGCCACGCCCCAAGGCAGGGTGGTCGGGCGTCCCCACAGCTCGGCGTTGATGAAATTGGCAAGGCGACCAAGGAACAGGCCAATCGGGGCGACAGAGGCCATCAGATCGGCCAGCGGCAGCATCGGGATCTTCTCGCGCCTGCAGAACCAGATGCCGGCCAGTGCGACACCCAGAAAACCGCCGTGAAAGGACATTCCGCCCTCCCATATCCGCAGGATCTGCATCGGATCTTGCAGGAAAGCGGCGGGTTGATAAAAAATCACATAGCCAAACCGACCGCCCAGAATGACGCCCGCGATCACCCATGTCAGCAGACGCTCAACCGCCTCGGGCTGCAATGGCGCAGCGCCTGCCCACAGCCGGGGCGTGGTGATCATCCGCACGATCAGCTTCCAACCCGCGATCAGTCCGACAATATAGGCCAACGCGTACCAGCGCAGCGCGATGGTGATCGGGCCAAGGTCGATCGAGAAAATCTCGGGCGAGATGTCGGGGAAGGGGATGTAGGACATGGCCGCTTTCGCTTTGGTTACGAGGGTGGTTGTCGGGAATGGCCGCGCAGTTGTCAACGTGTGGCTGCGACGGGGCGGCATCTTGTGCTGGCTGGGCAGCCGGACCATATATCAGGTCAGCGAAAGGAGGCCCGATATGCAGGCCGGAAACAAATTCTTTGATGACGTGTCCAAACTGATGACCAATGCCATGGGCGTGGCGCAAGGTGCCAAGACCGAGGCGGAAACCGCGATGAAGGGTTTTGTCGACCGCTGGATGGCGGATCGCGATTTCGTGACGCGTGAAGAATTCGACGCGGTTCGGTTGATGGCGCAGAAGGCGCGCGAAGAGAACGCGGCTTTGGCCGCGCGGATCGCGGTACTTGAGGGCAAGTGAGGCTGCTGATCGGCTGCGCTGTTGGAAGCGGCGCAGTTGAAAATTGAGGCCAACTTGCAACTGATTTTCTGGATCAAGTGGCTTGCGTGAGGTGCAGGGTCTGCGGCGTGGCACCGTTCGACGCGGGGCGATTGGATATTTGGGCCAAGACGAAACCAAATTCCAGGCAGATTGGCGCGGTTTCGGCGTGGCGGCGGTGCCTCGTCTGCCGCAGTTTCCACCTGTCAGCGCTGACAGGGCCCTCTGGAAATGACAAAGGCCGCCCGAAGGAGACCTCTCAGTCAGTTGACGGTTTGGTGGAGCCAGGGTCTACCAAACTACTGTTTCAAGAAATCTCATTACATCCCATATCATCCTGATTTTATTGCTATCATACTCCGCATCGCGTATCAATGTGCTTCAAGTGAAGCCAGCCTGTCCCACCACATCCCACGCTAAATGGCGGGACATATGGCGGGACAGCGGAAAACGTTCTGGGGGCCGACATGGCGCTGACTGTCAAAGGTGTGGACGCGAAGAAAGAGCCCGGCATGTATGGCGATGGCGGCGGGCTTTACCTGCGTGTCGGGCCAACCGGCGCAAAGTCTTGGATCCTTCGAACCGTCATTCTTGGAAAGCGTCGTGAACTTGGCATCGGTGGCGCTGATTTGGTGACGCTTGCAGAGGCCCGCGACAAGGCCGCAGCCCTGCGCAAGGAGGCGCGCGACGGAGGCGACCCAGACGCCACCCGCAAGACCGTCCAGCGCGCTGCAATCGCCGCACAATCGCGCGACCTCATGACCTTTGCTAAGGCGGCCGATCACGTTCACAAGAAGCTATTGCCGAGTTGGCGCAACAAGAAGCATGGCGAGGTCTGGCTTGCCGGTATCGAATTGCACGCCAACCCCACGATGGGAAAGAAGCCGATCCACTCCTTAGGCCGTGAAGACGTCCTCAAGGTTCTGGAGCCGATCTGGACGGAGAAGCCCGAGACGGCCAAGCGACTGCGGCAGCGCATGGCGACGGTTTTTGATTGGGCTATCGCGGAAGGGCACTATCCACACGCGAACCCGGTGCAGGGTTTGAAATTCGCGCTACCAAAGGTGGCGACCAGCGACGCCCACTATGCGGCGTTGCACTGGCGCGAACTCCCCGCCTTCGCCAAGAAATTGGCCGACCGTGACGGCACGTCTGCGCGCTGCCTCGAATTCATCATTCTTACTGCTGCCCGATCAGGGGAGGCGCGGGGCGCGCTCTGGGCGGAAATCGACCTTGAGGGGAAGTCTTGGAATATTCCCGGCGACAGGATGAAGCGCGGCAAGCCCCACCGCGTGCCGCTTTCTCCTGAGGCGCTGGCTGTGCTTGAGGGCGTGCGCGGGATGGACCCCGTATTTTGCTTCCCAAGCCCTCGACGTGCCAAGGATGGCTCCGGCCAAGCCCTTTCCGATATAGCTTTCAAGCTGCTGTTCAAGCGAATGGTTGTGGAAGGATTTACCACTCACGGCTTCCGCAGCACGTTCCGCGATTGGTGCAGCGAAAGCGCCAAGGCCGATCCCGAGATAGCAGAGGCCGCTCTGTCACACGCCACGGGTAACGCAGTGACGCGGGCTTATGCGCGGTCTGATCTGATCGACCGGCGTCGCGAACTGATGGACGCGTGGGGCCGCTTTGCCACGGGGCAAGCAGGGCAGGTCGTGCAGTTGGTGCGGGCATGACGCCGAGAATAATCGAAGGCTTTAAGGGCTTCCTGAGCCTGCCCCATATCGCAGACGATGATGACCCGCAGGGCATCTTTGCGTCCATGGCCTCTCTAGCTGCGTGGTCAGAGAGGCAACGCCGGGAAGTAGTGGTTGATGACGACATGCTGGCAGGTTTACGGGCCAGCACGGCGCTTTGGATGAGGCTTCTACTGCATCTGGCGGTGATAGATCGGAATTTCTTTTCCCTTGCAAAGCGAATGGCGGCAAGGACGCTTGTGCGACATGAGCCACCGGCAAAAGTCTATCGCCATATGGCCGCGCATCTTCTTACATCAGAGCCCCCGCGAAAACCTAACCCAACACTGAGCAGAGACGTCGCGTTGATAATTGGCATTGCCGTCATGCAAAATCGTGGAT
>JBIHZO010000329.1:0-4215 GCA_044231405.1 Cypionkella sp.
CACACCCGCTACCGCAAGTTCAACACCAAAGACACCTACCCCGAGCAAAACCTGTCCAATGACCTGTGTCAGGCCGTGGCCACCCGTGGCGGTCGCACGCTGTATCTGCGCGGCCAGTGCCCACAGAATCTTGATGATGCCCGCGATATCGGCAGCCACGACCCGGTCGAACAGACCCACAAAGTGATGCAAAACATCAGACAGTTGATCGAAGAGGCTGGCGGTCAGATGCAGCATCTGGTCAAGGTCGTGGTCTATCTGACCGACGTGCGCCACCGTGAAGCCGTTTATCGCACCATGGGTGACTATATCGAGGGCGTGCATCCAGTCTCGACCGGCCTTGTGGTGTCGGCACTGGCCCGGCCAAACTGGCTGGTCGAAATCGACGCAACGGCAGTCATTCCTGACTGACTTGGCCTTTATCAGGATGCCGACATGACCTTCTCGCTGATCGCAAGGTGCAACAAAACCGGCCAGTTCGGCATGGTGATATCATCCTCGTCGCCCGCAGTTGCCGCACGCTGTGCCCATGTGCGGGCCGGGGTGGGTGTGGTCGCCAGTCAGAACGTCACCGATCCCGGCCTCGGCCCGGCAATACTCGACCAGATGGCTTTGGGCATGTCAGCCAGCGCCGCCTTGGCCGCCGTCACCGTGGGTCGGCAGTTCATCGACTATCGTCAACTGTTGGTGGTGGATGCGGCGGGGGAATGCGCCACTCATTCGGGGGCGCAGGTCTTGGGAAACTGGGGCGAAGCCCTTGGCCAAGATTGCGCGGCAGGGGGCAACCTGCTTGCCAATACCGGGGTGCCGCAAGCCATGGTCGCGGGGTTTGAGTCTGCGACCGGGCATCTGGGGGATCGGCTGATGGCCGCCTTGCAGGCCGGAGTTGCCGCAGGGGGCGAGGCGGGGCCGGTGCATTCCGCGGGCCTGAAAATTGCCGACAAGCTGGATTGGCCCTTGGTCGACCTGCGCATCGACTGGTCGGATGACCCGGTGGCCGCCCTGACAGTGGCTTGGGACATCTACCGTCCGCAAATGGCGGCCTATGTCCAGCGCGCCCTTGACCCAACCATAGCGCCATCTTACGGCGTACCCGGCGACGCCTGAAGGGAACCCATTTTGCCCGGCCTGAACGGTGCCTGCAGATGCAATGCCAGGTCTCAACGCTGCCGAAGCCGGAGTGGGGGCCAAACATGTCGCGCTTCCGGCGCGAATGGCCGATCCTCGCGTTTGACAGGCCCCCCACGGTCAAGACAACTGGACTCAAGACCAAGCCCCGACATCATGGCGGGGCGAAGACAGGATCGGGATGATGCAGACCAGATTCACCTTGCGCCAACTGGAATATCTGGTGGCCGTTGGTCGGTTCGGATCCGTCTCGATGGCGGCGGACCACCTTTCCGTATCGCCGCCGTCGATCTCCAACGCCATCGCACAGTTGGAGGCAGAATTTGGCTTGCCGATGTTTGTGCGCAAACATGCGCAGGGCATGGCTTTGACCCAGGGCGGTCGCGAGTTGATGGCGCAGGCAACGCGGGTGCTGGAGGCGGCGCGCGGCCTGTCAAATCTGGCTGATCTGCATTTGGGCACGGTGCGGGGTGAGTTGAACGTTGGTTGTTTGCTGACCTTTGCGCAGATCATCGTGCCGCGCCTGCGCAAGGCCTATACCCAGACCTATCCTGATGTGGTGTTCCACCAGTTTCAAACCCATCAGATGGGCCTGATCGACGCCTTGCGCGATGCCAGCATCGACATCGCATTGACCTATGATCTGGCGATCCCGACCGATCTGACCTTCATAGAACTTGCCGTGCTGCCAGCCTTTGCCGTTCTGGCAGAGACGCATCCCTTGGCACATCGCGCCAGCCTGTCGGTCGAAGATCTGGCCCCCAGCCCGATGATCCTGCTGGATCTGCCGCTGAGTGCAGCCTATTTTCTGTCGCTGTTTGAAAAGGCCGGGGTCTGTCCCCACATCGTCGAGCGCACGCAGGATATGGCGGTCCTGCATTCGCTGGTCGGCAATGACTTCGGCTATTCCATCATCAATATCAGACCCTTGACCAACACCTCGCCGGATGGGAAAAAGCTGTGTTTCGTGCCGCTGACAGGTCAGGTCAAGCCGATGCGGATGGGTCTGCTTTGTCCGCGCGGGGCGGAGTCATCACTCACGGTCAAAGCCTTTGTTGACCTGTGCCGCCTGCTTTTGGACAGCGCCGCCGTGGCGCAGGTCACGGTTCATGCAAACAGGCCTTAGCCTGACAGCGCCCTGCCCCGGCGTCATATTTCTTTTGGCCAAATGGGGCTGCGATGCACACGCGCCGTTCCGTGGGTCTGCCAGTGCCCGATCCAACGGTTCTTGACCCATGGCGAACCGCCGACGGTTCCCTGTCAAGAAAACCGCGACCGCCCCACAACGTTCCGCAAGTTCCCCGAAAAACCAGTTGCTCAGGCCGCTTCCGGTGATGGCAGCCCCCCGACGCAACCCGGAACCTCTGGCGGGTTGATGGATCCAACAACCGGAGCCTTGGCATCAATATCCCTCGGGGGGCTTTGAAGCGGGTGGCGCCAAAGCCCAAAGTGCCTCACCCGAGATGACCTGCCCTGTCAGTGCCGATTGCTGCGCCGCCTTGCCAATGGCAACGGCCCACCAACCGTCCTCCAAAATGACCTGCGGCGCCATGCCTTTGGCCACCACATCGGCAAAGTGTCGGTGCTGATAGAAGGTAGATCCGTTGTGGTCGCCCGCCTGCAACAGCAGCGGGTCCACCGGCACATCCAGCATCTGCGGCCCCGCCGGATGCCGGGGACTGACCACAACCTGCGGCGTCGGCGCGGGTCCCAGATGTGCAGGCCAGAACCGACCCGGACCAGGCACAAGGCATTCGATCTTACCCTTCGGCCCCACCGCCGAAATCTCTTCCTGATAGCGCGATCCTTCGGCGAACATGCACAACTCCAGCATGGCGCGCAGACCGTTTTCGAAATCGACAATCACATAGGCGTTGTCCCAGATATCCGAGGTTTCGCCATCGTAAATCTCGTCCAGATGGTTCAGCGTTTGCCCGCCCGACGCCATCACCCGCACCGGATTACAGCCCGCGATCAGCCGCATCAGGTCGAAGAAATGGCAGCACTTCTCGACCAGAGTACCACCAGTGTTGCGGTTGAAGCGGTTCCAGTCGCCGACCTTTTCCAGAAAGGGAAAGCGGTGCTCGCGAATGGTCAGCATCTTGATGCCCCCCGTAGCCGCCTGCGCCTCGCGGATCAGATGGGCCACAGGCGGCATATAGCGATATTCCATCGCGACCCAGATCGGCGCGGTATAGCGGGCGCGCAGGGCGGCCAGACGTGCCACATCGGCCTCATCGGTGAACAGCGGCTTTTCCACCAACACCGGCAACGGGCGGATCGCGGCGATTTCCTCCAATTGGCCCAAGTGCATATGGTTGGGTGACACGATCAGCAGGCAGTTGACCGCCTCCACCGCCAGCACCTCGGCCAGCGATCCGACAAACTGCGCCTGCGGCACCAAAGCGGCGGCGCGGGACCGCATCCCGGCGTCAGGTTCGAAAATTGCGACCACTTCGGCCTCTGGCAAAAGTGCGATATTGCGCAGGTGTTCCTGCCCCATCATGCCACAGCCAATAATACCATAACGCACTGATTTCATGATCTTGCCTATTTCAGTCGCGCCA
The DNA here is from genome assembly GCA_044231405.1 of Cypionkella sp. Taxonomy (GTDB): domain Bacteria; phylum Pseudomonadota; class Alphaproteobacteria; order Rhodobacterales; family Rhodobacteraceae; genus Cypionkella. The sequence continues at coordinate 3,696 of JBIHZO010000329.1, forward strand.
CATAGCGGACGGTTTCGGGGTTGTACCACGTCCAGGAGGCCTCTGCGGCGCGGCCCTCCTGATCGTGACTGATACGGGTGATCAGGGGCAAATCCTTGCCCGCAGGATGCGGAAATTCTGGCGGTGTCCAATCCGGCAACGGGCCCATGCCGATGCTGTCTTCTGCGCGCGCGATCCACAGACCAAGCTTGACGCGGTAGTAAAGGTAAAGCGATTCCGACAGGTCGCTGATCGCGATCTGGCGAATATAGCTGGCATCCAGCCAGATTTCCTCGACCGCAGCCACAGTTCCAGACAAAAACCGCAGGCGGCGGATGCGGTGTCCCTCATCGCTGGTGCCAAACTTGGGCAGGCGCGGGTCTTTGGGCAAACGGTCCACCGACAGAACGCGGGCGGTGGGCAATCCACCGCCGCTGGCCAGTTCGATCCGCAGCAGGGCATAGACCGAGGCTGGGTCAGCTTTGGCGCGGATGTAGTTGCCAGACCCCTGCACGCGGGACAGCATGCCTTTGGCTGTCAG
>JBIHZO010000330.1:0-4209 GCA_044231405.1 Cypionkella sp.
CGGAATCCAGCGCAGATGTGGCCTCGTCCAACACCAGAATGGGGGCGTCTTTCAGGAAGGCACGGGCCAGCGCGATGCGCTGACGCTGCCCGCCGGACAGTTTCACCCCACGTTCGCCCAAGTAGGCGTCGTAGCCGGTGCGGCCTCCGAAATCCTTCAGGCCAAGGATGAATTCATGCGCTTCGGCTTGCCGCGCGGCAGCGATCATCTCGGCCTCGGTTGCTTCGGGATTGCCATACATGATGTTGTCCCGAGCCGAGCGGTTGAACATCGCGGTTTCCTGAGTGACCATGCCGATTTGCCGGCGCAAGGATTCCTGAGTGACAGAACGCACGTCTTGACCATCAATCAAAACCCGGCCTTTCTCGCTGTCATAGAGCCGCAAAAGCAAGGAGACCAAGGTGGTCTTGCCCGCGCCAGAGGCCCCCACCAGACCGATCTTCTCGCCCGGCTGAATGGTCAGCGAAACCTCATCCAGCCCGCCCTTCTTGCGCCCATAGGCAAAGGACACACCGTCCATCCGGACCAGACCCTTGGCCGGCGGCAGGTCTTTGGCATCCGGCGCATCGGCCAAAGTATAAGGCGGGGTCAGAGTCTTGATACCGTCCTCCACCTCACCCAGATTGCCGAAAATCCCCATCAGGCTGAACGAAACCCAACCTGTCATCTGCGCCAGACGGAAGGAAATCGCCCCGGCAGCCGCGATGTCGCCCGAGGTGGCACCGCCCTGCGACCACAGCCAGACTGTGGCACCGACCAGAAGCACCGGAAGCACGCCAGCAAGCGCCATCAGGGTCAGGCGGAACCAGCTTGAAATGATGCCGTATTCGATGGCTTTCTCACGGAACGCTTCCATCGCCTCCAGCGCCACGCGGTCTTCATACTTGGCATGGGCGAACAGCTTCACGGTTTTCATATTGGTGACAGTATCGACGATCTGCCCCGTGACCATGGCCCGCGCCGCCGCCCGTGCCCCAGAAGCGCCCCGCACTTTGCGCAGAAACCCGCGGATGAACAGGATATAGGCGGCGATCCACAGCACCAGAAGGCCGGAAATCCAGCCATCGATCGTGATCAACAAAGCGACCGATCCCGCCACAGATGCCAAGGCAAAGGTCACGGTTTCGATGGTGCCCGAAGCCACATCCGTCGCGGCCCGCGCGACCTGCATCTGCTTTTGCGCGATCCGGCCCGCAAAATCGTTGTCAAAGAACGTCACTGCCTGACCCATGGTCCAGCGGTTGATCCGCGACAGGATCAGCGGGAACAGGTTCGGCTCGACGATGATCGCCGTGGCATGCGTGTTGATGCCAAAGATCAGCGGTCGGGCCACCAGATAAAAGCTGATGAACACCACGACCAGCCAAAGATGATCGGTCAGCACGTTGGCCGGGTTTGCGGTATTTGCGGCGTCGATCACATCGCCCAGAATGGTGGCCGAAATCGCCTCCAATGACCCGGCACAAGCGGACCAGAAGGCGGCCCAAAGAATGCCCGGCCATGCGCCCTGCAGCGCCCATCGAAAGAATTTCCAAGTCGAGGCTGGCGGGTTGGATTGAGCCGGGCGAAAGGGTTCGATGGTGGGGCCAAATCTCATGCGTCTGCCTCAAGTCCGATGAAGCCGCCGGATTGGCGCGCCCAAAAGCGGGCGTACAGCCCGTTCGATTTCAGCAGATCGGCATGCGTGCCTTGTTCGGCAATCCGCCCATCCTCCAGCACCACGATGCGGTCCATCGCGGCGATGGTGGACAGGCGGTGCGCGATGGCAATCACGGTCTTACCCTGCATCACGCCAAACAGCGCCTCTTGAATCGCGGCTTCGGCCTCGGAATCCAGCGCGCTTGTCGCCTCATCGAGGATCAGAATCGGCGCGTCTTTCAAGATCACACGCGCCAAGGCCACGCGCTGACGCTGCCCGCCGGACAGCTTTACACCACGTTCGCCCACCTGGGCGTCATAGCCTTGTCGGCCTTCGGGGTCTTGCAGGGTCAGGATGAACTCATGCGCCTCGGCCTGTTTGGCGGCGGCGATCATCTGCGCTTCAGTCGCATCGGGGCGGCCATACAGGATATTCTCGCGGACCGAGCGGTGCATCAGGCTGCTGTCTTGCTGCACCATGCCAATGCGGGCGCGCAGGCTGGCTTGCGTGACCTGCGCGATGTCTTGGCCATCGATCAGGATACGCCCGCTTTCGGTATCGTAAAACCGCAGCATCAGCTTGACCAAAGTGGATTTTCCGGCGCCTGAACGGCCCACCACGCCGATCTTTTCGCCCGGACGGATGGTCAGCGACACATCCTGCAAGCCGCCCGATCCTCGGCCGTAATGGTGAGAGATGCCGTCCAGCTGGATGCGGCCTTGCTGGAAATTCAGGTCGGGCGCACCGGGTTGATCAACCAGAGTGATCGGCTGGGTGATCGTCTGCATCCCCTCCTGCAAGGTGCCAAGATTCTGCACCAGATTGGTGGTCGCCCACATGATCCAATAGGTCATGTTGTTCAATCGCAACACCAATGTCACCGCCGCGGCAACCGTGCCAACCGAGGCAAGGCTATGATACCACAGCCACATCGCCCAAGCGGTGACGGCCACGATCAACAGCCCATTCAGGCAGGTCAGGGCCACATCCATCTTGGTCACAACACGCATTTCGGCAAAGAAGGTCTGACGGGCGCGTTCAATCGCCTCGCGGCCATATGCCTCTTCATGGTCGTGATGGGCGAAGAGCTTCACCGAATGGATGTTGGAATAGGCATCCACAACGCGCCCGGTCACCGCCGAGCGCGCCTCGGAACTGGCGGTGGAAGCCGGCCCGGCGCGCCGGATCGTCCAGCGCATCAAGGCGACATAGCCCGCAAACCACAGCACCAGCGGCAGCAGCAACCGTATGTCTGCGCCTGCCAACATGATGGCCGCGCCGACCAGAGTGGTGGAGGCAAAGGCCACCGCGTCAAAGGTCTGAAACACCGCCTCGCCTGCCGCTGGGGGGGCCTGCATGATGCGGTTGGCGATGCGGCCCGCGAAATCGGATTCGAACCAGCCAACCGGTTGGCGCAGCACATGCCGATGCGCCCGCCAGCGCATCATCGTGCCAAAGTTCGGCAGGATGGTGTTGTGCAACAACGCCACTCCGGTGCCGCCGATGAGGGGCCGCAGCACCAGAATCGCCAGCGCCACAAGAATGATCTCGGTGCCATGGCTGGCCCAAATCTGCGCCGGTTCGCCCATCGCCAACAGATCGACCATGCGGCCGACATACCAGATCAGACCGACATCAAAGGCCGAGTTCGCCGTAGCCACCAAAGCGGTGACGGCAAAAACGCCTTTGAAAGGGCGAATATAGTCGCGCAGAAACGGCCACAGCTGACGGGGCGGCGTGTCGGTTTGGGTATAGGGGGCGTAAGGGTCAACAAGACCCTCGAAGAACTTGAGCATGATAATCTCGCGCTTGACCCACAGCATATAGCGCCGATTGACCACTTAGACCAGAAGCTGCGCCTTGGTTAACCTCAGGTCGGAAGCCAACCAACGCGCGGTCAGGTCGCGCAAGGCTTCGCCCAAAGCCGGGCCTTGCAGATGGGGCATCAGATCGGCGGCGGAAAAGGGCAAGCTGGCCTGCGCCCCGCGCGCGATGTCGGCCTGCCAATCGGGCGGCAGCGATTGCTCCAAAAGTGCTGCGCGGCACAACACAACGTCGGCAGCGGTTTGCACATCGTAGGCCCAGGACAAGGCGGCAGGGGACTTGGCGGTTCCGATTTCGTCTCTGATGTGCTGAACAGTGACGCTTTCCAGGCGGGACAGCCGAAGGTTTTCGGCGGGGTCCTGGCCACCGACGACGGCCAGACGCCGCTGCCATCTGGGGGCAATATCTGCCTCCAGATGCACCAAGGGGGCAAGGGCACGGGGGTCTGAGCCCGGAAGGATGGCGCCCAACGCCCCGATTTGAGCCATCGCAGCCACAGCAAGCGCTGGATCAGGGGCCGCCAAAAGTTTGCGCATTTCCCAACCGATGCGTTCACGCGAAAGGCTGCCGAGTTGGTCGCTATGCGCGGCACAGGCGGCCAGCCCGTCGGCATCAATCCCCCCTTCGGGATCACCATACACCGCGTGAAACCGGAAAAACCGCAGCAGGCGCAGGTGGTCCTCGCGAATACGGGCGTCAGCGTCACCCACAAAGCGGACGCGACGCGCCAGAAGATCGGGCAATCC
>JBIHZO010000037.1:0-13322 GCA_044231405.1 Cypionkella sp.
TGTTGGTGGCTCCCTGTCACTCCGCTGCATCACGCCGTATCTGGCGGTTTCGCACACCCCTTCCACCAGATATAGTCACCTGCGACTCATCCCCGCCGCGAAAGGCCGTCCCCATGTCCCTGACCCCCGAGCAGACCGCCGAAATCGAGGCCGCCCGTGCCGCCCCGCGCCCCACCCTGCGCGCGGTGTCCGAAGGGATGGAGGCGCATCTTTACCGCGCCCAGCCGATTTTGGACCACGGTTTTGTCCGCGTCATCGACTACATGGGCGACGATTCGGCCATCGTGCAGGCCGCCCGCGTGTCCTATGGCGCGGGCACGAAACATGTGCAGAACGACGAGGGCCTGATCCGCTATCTGATGCGCCACTGGCATTCGACCCCGTTCGAGATGTGCGAAGTGAAACTGCACGTCAAACTGCCGGTCTTTGTCGCCCGCCAATGGATCCGCCACCGCACCGCCAACGTCAACGAATACTCGGCGCGCTATTCGATCCTGGACCGTGAGTTCTACATCCCCGCGCCGGAACAATTGGCTGCGCAATCGGTGGTGAACAATCAGGGGCGTGGGGAGGTTTTGTCCGGCGCGGAATCCGCCCGCGTGCTGGAGATGCTGAAATCCGACGCCATGCGGTCCTATGATCATTACGAGGACATGCTGTCGCAGGATGGCCAACAAGGCCTGGCCCGCGAATTGGCGCGGATGAACCTGCCGATGAACATCTACACCCAATGGTATTGGAAAACCGACCTGCACAACCTGTTCCACTTCCTGCGGCTGCGCGCGGACGCCCATGCGCAATATGAGATCCGGGTCTACGCCGAGGCGATGGCTGCGATCACCGCCGATTGGGTGCCTTTGGCCTACGCGGCGTTTGAAGATTACCGGATGGGCGGGGTAACCTTGAGCGGCAAGGCCATTGCGGTGTTGAAGCGGCGGCTGGCGGGGGAGGATGTGACGCAAGAGGCGTCGGGGATGAGCAAGGGCGAGTGGCGGGAGTTTGAGGGGGTTTGGGGGTGAGGCGCGGCCCCGGGCCTTGCCCGGGGAGGAAACAGTCCGGTGGGCTGTTTTCAGCGCCGAGGGCCCGCGATTGCCCTGCTACCATCCCGGTGCCACGACGAATACGGCCAATTCCCTGACCACCTCACCAACCCATGCCGCATCGGCTTGACCAACAACACCGCACACAGGCTGAGATCTACGCCTGATCCCGGATGTGATACTCCAATTCCCAGCCTCATCCTTGCGTCAACCGGGGTTCGCGCGATCCGCCCCCTACCAAGCCCGGCGGACCGCCCAAACACCCGATCGCAAAAACCGCAGTACTGTGCTGGTTCTCGCCGGGCTTTTGCAGCTAGAGTGCCACAAGCAGAGCGATGAACAGCGGGCGTTGGATGGCAGTGACACTCAAAGACGTGGCCGAGCGCGCCGGGGTGTCACGCTCGGCGGTGTCGCGGACGTTTACCGCCGGGGCCTCGGTGTCGGCCAAGACCCGCCTCAAGGTGGAAAGTGCTGCAAATGCCTTGGGTTACGCGCCGAATGCCCTTGCCTCCAGTCTGACCACGGGGCGCACCAAGATGATCGGGCTGATTGTGAATAACTTCCAGAACCCGCTGATTCTGGAGGTTTTCGACCTGTTCACCCGTGGCCTGCAGGACCGCGGGCTGCGGCCCTTGCTGGTCAATCTGACCGAGGCAACCGATCCCGCCGCGTCTTTGCGCCTACTGCGGCAATATTCGGTCGATGGGGTGATCGTGGCCTCGTCAACCCTGCCGTCCAGTTTCGCCAAAGCGTTCAAAAGCGCCGGGCTGCCGGTGGTGCATGCCTTCGGGCGCAGTTCCGCCGCGCCAGATGTGCATGTGGTGGGCATCGACAATGTCGCCTGTGGCCAGATGGCAGCGCAGGCTCTGGTGCAACGGGGTTACCGGCATGTGGCGTTTCTGGGCGGGCCGGAAAGTGCCACCTCGACCCAGGATCGGGCGGCGGGGTTTTTGGCGGCGATTGGCGCGCATCCTGACATCATCGCAACTGTCAGCTATGCCCGCGCCTATACGTTTGATGCGGGCCGGGCGGAAATGCAGCGGCTGTTGGCTGGCTCTGTGGCGCAGGCCTATTTCTGCGGCGACGATCTGCTGGCCGTGGGCGCACTCAGCGCGATTGAAGAAGCCGGGCTGTCGGTGCCCGGCGACATCGGGTTGATCGGGTTGAACGACATGGAAATGGCGCGGTGGCAGAACATTGGCCTGACCACGATCCACCAGCCGGTTGCGCAGATCATAGAGGCCGCCATTGAGCTGGTGGTGATGACGATCGAGTTCCCCGACCGTCATCCTGAAAACCGCTTGTTCCCCTGCCGGGTGATTGACCGGCGGACGTTACGCTAGCGAAACATCGGCGGGCGCGCATCCATCCAAGCCCCACCCGCCGCAGCAGAGGCCACGGCGGTATGTACGGCGGCCATCGACCGCAGACCGCTGGCGGCGGTTGGCAGGCCATCGCGCGCCGTGCCCCGAATGGCATCGGCGAGGTCGCAGTAGATGTTGGCCACGGCCAAGGGAAAGCCCTCAGGGTGGGCTATGGCCACCCGTGAAAGCCGTTTCGCGTCGTCATAGAGCCCGCCTTCGCCCTTTTCGATGATCTGGGTGCGGCCACCGACCGGCGTGTAGATCAGCTGGTTTGGCTGCTCTGATGCCCAGCGAAAGCCGCCGGTTTCGCCAAACACCTGAATGTCAAATCCGTGCTGTCGCCCGATGGCCACAGACGAGGTCCACAGTCGCCCGACGGTGCCGCGGCTGAGGCGAAAGTTGACCATGGCATCGTCCTCCAGCACCCGGCTGGGAATGGTCGAGGCGAAATCGGCCGACAGCTTTTCCACCTCGTCATCACAGATGAAACTGGCCATGTGCAGCGCATGGATGCCGCAATCGGCGAATTGGCCGGAAACGCCCGCCATCGCCGGATCATAGCGCCAGCGCACACGCGGATTGTCGGCATCGGTCGCATCGCCGTGGTGGCCATGGCTGAAGTTTGTCACCACCAGCCGCACCGCCCCAATGTCACCCGCCCGCACCATGGCCCTTGCCTGTCGGACCATCGGATAGGCGGAGTAGCAGTAGTTCACCGCGCAGATCTTACCGGTTTTCGCCGTCACCCGCACGATCTCTTCGCCCTCGTCCACCGTCATGGTCATCGGCTTTTCGCACAGCACGTTGAACCCGGCCTCCAGGAACGCCTTGGTGATCTCAAAATGTGACGCGTTGGGCGTGGCAACGGTGACAAGATCCACGCGGTCGCCGCGGTGCTTTTCGCCCGCCAGCATCTCTGTCCAGTCGCCATAGGCGCGGTCGGCGGCGACGCCAAGGCTCTGCGCATAGTCACGCCCCACCTCAGGCCGGTGATCCAGCGCCCCTGCAACCAGGTTGAAATGCCCATCGGCCAGCGCGCCAAGGCGGTGGGCGGGGCCGATCTGACTGCCCATCCCGCCGCCGATCATGCCCCAGTTCAGCTTTGCCATGATTGATCTCCTTAGAATCCGATGGAAGAAAGGTAGGCGCGGTTCAGTCGGGCGTCATCAACAGGGCTGACATCGAGCGTGGGGTCGCAGTCTTGTTCCACTGTGCACCAGCCTTCAAAACCCGCATCCAGCAGGATCTGGCGCACCGAGGCAAAGTCCACATCGCCCTTGCCCAGATTGCAGAAGATGCCCTGACCGCAGGCGTCATAGAAGCCGGTGCTGTTGGCGATGGCGCGGGCCTTGACCAACGGATCGATGTCCTTGAAGTGCATGTAAGAAATGCGGTCCATGTGGCGGCGCATGAAGGCCACCGGATCATAGCCCGCATAGGAATGGTGGCCGGTGTCGAAACAGATTTTCAGGATGTTTTCGTCCACCTCGCCCAGCAACCGCTCCAGTTCCGGCTCGAAGTCGATGAAGCCTGCCGCATGGGCGTGGATGCCGACAGTCAGGCCATATTCCTCTGAGCCCAGCTTGGCCACGGTTGCAATCCGGTCACGGAAAGCGGCCCATTCGGTGGCGTCCATCTGTTCGGCGTCGTCTGCGCGGCCTGCGGTTGGGGCGCGGCGCGGCGAGATGCTGTCGATCAGCACCAGATGCTGCGCACCATGCGCCACCAGCGCCTTGCAGGTGCGCACAGACGCATCCCAGACCTCATCCCATGTCGCCGCATCATGGAAAGGGCGGAACACCACGCCGCCGATCAGTTCCAACGCGTTTTCGGCCAAGGCTTCGCCCAAAATGCCGGGATCTTCGGGCATAAAGCCGATCGGCCCCAGTTCAATCCCGCGATAGCCCGCGCCTGCGCAGTCAGACAACACTTGACGCCAGGCTGGATTGCGGGGGTCGTCTGCAAATTCCACACCCCAGGAACAGGGCGCATTGCCGATGCGAATGGTCATGGTTTGTCCTTACTCTTTGGGAACGGCGTGCCAGCGCCCATCAGCGGCTGACAGGAAGGCGGTTTCGATGATCTGCGCCACGGCAAGACCGTCGCGGAAGGTGGGCCACACCGGGCGGTTGCTGGCGATGGCGGTCAGAAAATCGCGCGCCTCGATGATGATCTGATCCTGATATCCGGTGCCATGGCCCGGACCCTGACAGAAGGCACCATAATCGGGGTGATCCGGCCCCGTCAGAATGCGGGTGAAGCCGCGCGTCGCTTGCGGGCCATCGGCACGGTACAGATGGACGGCATTCTGGTCCTCTTGGTCAAAGCGGATCGCGCCTTTGGTGCCATGGATTTCATAGGCGTAGCCCATTTTGCGACCTGTCGCGGTGCGGCTGACGTAGAGATGCCCCATCACACCAGAGGCAAAGCGCAGCATCATCTGGGCGTGGTCGTCATTGCCGACAGCCACCAGGCCAGTTGCCCCGGGGCGGCTGGAATGCACCGTTTCGATCCGTGCCGAAAGTTCGGCCACGTCGCCCATCAGAGCCAAGGTCAGGTTGATGGGGTGTGGCGACAAATCCCCCATCGTGCCGTTGGCGCGCCCCGAGGTGCGCCATGTGGCGGGCAGGGTCGGGTCTGCCAGAAAATCCTCGGTATGCTCGGCGCGAAACCACGTCACGGTGCCAATCGCACCTTCGGCCAGCAGCTGGCGCACAAACTGGGTGGCAGGGGTGCGCACATAGTTGAAGCCAATCATGTTGGGCAGGCCCGACGCCTCGGCTGCCGCAACCATCGCACGGGCATCTTCCAGCGACGCGCCCAACGGCTTTTCGCAAAACACCGGCTTTCCAGCGGCAAAGGCGGCTTCGGCAATGGCGCGGTGGGTGGATTGAGGCGAGGCGATGACCACCGCCTGCACCCGTGGGTCGGCGATCAGGTCCTGCCAATCGTTTGCGGCGCGCGCAAACCCGTAAGCGGCGCGATACCGTTCGGCGCTTTGCGGGCTGCTTGCGGCAATGACTTCCAGAAGGGGGCGCAGCGGTGTGTCAAACACGGTGGCCACGGCAGAAAGGGCAACCGCATGGGCCTTGCCCATGTAACCGCCACCCACCAATCCAATTCCAATTTCTGTCACCTTGGCTCTCGTCTCCTGCATGGCTATGCAACCGGTTGCAAAATGGGTATCGTGACACTACACACAACGCAAGCCCCGTTTGGGCGCAGTGACATGGCGAGGCACGCATGACCGGGACCGGCACCAGCATCAGGCTTACCGTGGCGCAGGCCATCGTACGGTATCTGATCAATCAACACATCGAGATTGACGGGGTCAAGACCCGGATCTGCGGTGGCGGCTTTGGCATCTTTGGCCATGGCAACGTGCCCTGTCTGGGCGAGGCGCTGTATCCAGTGCATGCCGAATTGCCGCTGTACCGGGGGCAGAATGAACAAAGCATGGGCTTTGCAGCGGCGGCTTACGCCAAGTACCACCTGCGCCGCCGCTTCATGTTCTGCACGGCCAGTGCGGGTCCGGGCACGGCCAACCTGCTGACAGCGGCGGCGCTGGCCCATGCCAATCGTCTGCCGATGCTACTGCTGTGCGGTGATACGTTTCTGACGCGGCTGCCGGATCCGGTGCTGCAACAGTTGGAGCATTTCGGCAACCCGACCATCGGCGTGAACGATGCGTTCCGGTCGGTCAGCCGCTATTGGGACCGCATCACCCATCCGGCGCAAATCCTGCAATCCTTGCCCGCCGCTTTGGCCACCCTGCTGGACCCCGCCGATTGTGGCCCGGCCTTTCTGGGCCTGCCGCAAGACCTTCAGGGCTGGGCCTGGGATTATCCCGAGGCGTTCTTTGCCCCGCGGGTTCACCGCATCCGCCGCCAATCGCCCGACGCCGCCGAGATTGCCGAGGCTGCGGCCCTGTTGCGCGGGGCAAAGCGCCCGGTGATCGTGGCGGGGGGCGGGGTGCAATATTCCGGTGCCGTGGCCGAACTGACCGCCTTTGCCGAGGCGCATGGCATACCGGTTGTGGAAACCATCGCAGGGCGTGCCAACATGTTGGCGACGCATCCCTTGAACATCGGCCCCTTGGGCGTGACGGGATCGGACAGCGCCAACACCATCGCGGGCGCTGCCGATGTCGTGCTGGCCGTCGGCACGCGGCTGCAGGATTTCACCACCGGAAGCTGGACGGTCTTTGCCAAGGACGCCCGCCTGATCGGCCTGAACGCCGGGCGCCACGACGCCGCCAAGCACCAGTCGCTCGCCGTGGTCGGCGATGCTAAGCTTGGGCTGCAGGCTTTGGGCGCGGCGCTGACAGGCCACCGCGCCGCCAAAAGCTGGACCGCCAAGGCCCGGACCGAACGTGCGGCATGGGACGTTTATGTGGCGGGTAACGTGACCCACGGCAACCGCCCGAACTCCTACGCGCAAGCCATCGGCGTGGTGAACGCGCTTTGCCACCCGCGCGACCGGGTGGTGACGGCAGCAGGCGGCCTGCCCGCCGAAGTGACCGCCAACTGGCGCACCCTTGGCATTGGCACAGTGGATGTTGAATTCGGCTTTTCCTGCATGGGGTATGAGATCGCTGGCGGTTGGGGCGCGCGGATCGCGCAGGCGCAGGTCGAACCGGACCGCGATACCATCGTTTTTGTCGGCGATGGCAGCTATTTGCTGATGAACTCGGATATCTATTCCTCGGTGCTGACGGGTAAGAAGATGATCGTGCTGGTGCTGGACAACGGCGGCTTTGCGGTGATCAACAAGCTGCAAAACAACACCGGGCAGGTGAGTTTCAACAATCTGATCGCCGATTGCCCGACCGTGTCGATGCCGTTCGCGGTGGATTTTGTCGCCCATGCCCGTGCCATGGGGGCGATTGCCGTAACCGTGGCCAGCCCTGCCGCCTTGAGCGAGGCGTTCTTGCGCGCGAAGGCGGCAGACAAGACCACCGTGATCGTGATGCAGGTCGACCCCTATGAAGGCTGGACCACCCAAGGCCACGCCTGGTGGGAAATCGGCACCGCAGAGATCAGCGGCACGCCAGACGTCAACGCCAGGCATGCCGAGGTTGAGGCCGGACGCGCGCGGCAAAGGCAGGGTGTGTGATGGCCGACCTTTCCCGCCTTGCGACCGGCCGCCTTCTTGTGATCGGACGCGCCGGCATGGATCTTTACGCCGATCCACCCGGCACAAGGATCGAGGATGCCACCCGTTTCACCGCCAGCCTTGGCGGCTCTTCCGCCAATATCGCGGTGGCCCTGACACGGCAGGGCTGCCGGGCGGCGCTTGTCACCTGTGTATCTGACGATGCGGTGGGGCGATTTTGCCTGAGCCAGCTTGACCATTATGGCATTGACCGCAGCCATGTCCGCCCGGTGGGCGGCGAGGCGCGCAATTCGCTGGCCGTAGTCGAAACGCGGATCGATAACTGCCAGTCGGTGATCTACCGAAACGGGGCTGCCGATTTTGAAATGACAGTCGCGGATGTGGAGGCTGTGGATTACGCCGCCCATTCTGCGCTGATCACAACCGGCACCGTGCTGGCATCCGAGCCGTCGCGCACAGCGGCTTTTCGGGCCTTTGATCTGGCGCGGGCGGCGGGTTTGCCGCTGATCTTTGACATCGACTACCGCCCCTATTCCTGGCCGTCGGCACAAGAAGCCGCCAGGGTTTACTCGCACGCGGCCGCGCTGTGTGACGTGATCGTGGGCAATGATATAGAATTTGGCTTTATGGCCGGGGACTATGCGCAAGGTCTGCAATGCGCGCGTGATCTGGCACAGTCAGCACAGATCGTGGTCTACAAGCGCGGTGAAAAAGGTGCTGTCACGCTGACGGCTGCCGGTGAAACGGTGTCGGGCATCTATCCGACCGAGGCCTTGAAACCCACTGGTGCCGGCGATAGTTTCCTGGGGGCCTTTGTTGCGGCCCTGTCGGAACAGCTGCCACTGGCTGACTGCGTGCTGCGTGGATCGGCTGCAGCGGCCATGGTGGTGGCCCGCGTCGGCTGCGCCCCGGCCATGCCAACCCGTGCCGAACTTGACGCGTTCCTGGCCAGTCATCCCGGCCCTTCCCTTTCCTCTGTCTGAAAGACCTGCCATGCACATCGCCCCCCATGACAACCAGAACCGCGCCATTGTGGATGTGAATGACGCGCTCGTGCCGCTGGTGTATTTCAACATCGTGCGGCTGCGGGCGGGCGCGCATTTCGACTACCGCACCCCCGGCTATGAAACCTGCGTTGTGCCCGCCACCGGCACCGTCACGGTGGAAACCATGGGTGACACCTTTGCCGCCATCGGGCATCGTGGCGTTGATGTTTGGGATGGTGAGCCCGAAGGTGTCTATGTGCCCACGGATGCGGGTTGCCGGATCACCGCACTGACCGAGACCGAGATTTTCATTGCCGGTGCCCAGTTCGCGGATACCTTGCGACCCTTCGCGGTGCGCGCTGCCGAGGTCGACCGTGTGCAATACGGATCGGACGGCACCAAAACCCATCGCAAGATCAAGCACATCCTTGGCGCGGCCTATCACGACCGGGTGGGCCGCCTGCTGGTGTCAGAGCTTTACACCGTCGGCGCGGGCGGCTGGTCCGGTTTCCCCAGCCACAAGCACGACACCGACCGTTTGCCGGAAGAGACGCGGCACGATGAATGCTACAACTTCCGCTTTCGTCCCGATTACGGGTCCGGCCTGCAAATGCTGCAACGCGTCGACAACGAGCCGGGCGACGCCTATCACATCATGAACCGCTCAACCGTGCTGATCGACAAGGGCTATCACCCCTGCTGCGTGTTGCCGGGCTATGAGATGTATTACTTCACCATTCTGGGCGGCCAAAGTCAGCGCAGTCTGAAGCAGTATTTCCAGCCGACCCACGCCGCGCAACTGCACACCATTCCCGGCATCATGGACATGGTGGCCAAGTTCAAATGACCCTTGTAACGCTGGCGGAGGTTCTGCAACCGGCGCAAAAGGGCGGCTATGCGGTGCCCGGCCTTGTCTGTCTGGGCTGGGAAGACATGCGCGCCTATGTCATGGCCGCGCAAGCTGAACGCGCGCCAGTGATCCTGCAGGCCGGTCCGGGGTGCCGCGCGCACACACCGCTGCCGGTTTTGGGCGCGATGTTCTGCTCGCTGGCTGCCAGCGTTGATGTACCGGTGGTGGCGCATCTGGACCATGGCACCACGCAAGATGAGATCCACGCCGCACTGGATGCGGGCTTTACCTCGGTGATGTTTGACGGATCAAACCTGCCGCTGGCACAGAACATCGCCCAGACCGCAGCCGCAGTCGCCGTGGCCCATGCGGCGGGGGCATCCTGCGAGGGCGAAATCGGCTTTGTGGGCTATGCCGGGGGCGCAGCCTCAACCGGGACAGACCCCGCACAAGCTGCGCTCTTCGCTGCTCAAACCGGCGTTGATGCGATGGCAATTTCGGTGGGCAATGTGCATCTGCAACAAGGCCATGGCAGCGGCCTTGACCTTGACCGCATCCGCGCGATCAAGGCGCTGACAAAGGTGCCGCTGGTCATCCATGGTGGCTCTGGCGTCCCTGCGGCGCAGCGGTCTGATCTGGCCGCACAGTCGCTGATCGGCAAGTTCAACATCGGGACCGAATTGCGCATGGCCTTTGGTACTGCCCTGCGTGCGGCCGTCAACAAAGACCCCAGCCGTTTTGACCGCATTGCGATCCTGCAAGACACACAGGAGCCGGTTTGTACGGCCGCCCGCGCGATTTTCCGCAATCTTGGCGCGTCCGGGCGCGCATAGCGGCAAAGCAGCGGCCGGACTGCACTGCCACGCCGCCGACCTGTCGAGACCCTCTGTGTGCCAGATTTCCCCCGAATTGGTTGAACTGGCTTGCCCCGCGATCCCTGAACTCTCTTTCGGTTTGGTCAGGCTCGTGCCTGCACCTGATGATCGGGCTCTTTGCTGTTGAAGCAGACCAAGGTGGGCGGAGTGGGGCCACCGGTGGTCGTCGAAGGTGGTCCAGAAATCGCACCGTGCTCGGGCCGCTGACCCGCTCTGTCAGGCGTGTAGACCGACGATTTCACACTTCAGGGACCGCCAGAGACATTCGATCAGAATGTCATCGAGGTATCGAGTTTGCCCGCCGTGTCCCAGTCCATGACGGCCACCAGACAGCGAAAGCCGTTGCGTATCGGTAACTTGGTGATGTCGGCGCACCAGACCTGATTGGCCCGATCAATGCGCAACTCACCCGGCAGTTCGGCACGCTCGGGTCATATGGAAAGCAGACTCAGGATCGCAAATGGCAAGGGGAGGGGATGGCGGTCCAGCCTTGTCGGGCGTTTGTGCATCACCCTCTGCCTATGTTCTCTGTCCAGTCATTGTGCGATGCGTGATCCCGCTCCAAATCCCCATTCCTTTTTTTTCCCGTGACTCCAGAACGGCACTCGTTTGTGGCTGGCGATCTGCGCCTCCTTGCAGAGGCGCGTTGGCAGGTCATCAGGGACACGTCGTTTGACGATGATGCGTCGACCGAGGGGTTTCTCCACCCAGTCGTCCGAGCGCCCACCGCTTCACATCGCCAGCCACAGGTAAAGTGGCAAACCCAGCGTCAGGTTGAAGGGAAAGGTGACGCCCAGTGACATGGTCAGGTAAATCCCCGGTTCGGCCTCGGGCAAGGCTATGCGCATTGCCGCTGGAACCGCGATGTAAGAGGCCGATCCAGCCAAAACGGTCAGCAAGAACAGGCTGCCGCCCGACAACCCGATCAACCCGCCGATGCCAAGCCCCATTGCTGCGCCGGTCAGCGGAATCAGGATCCCGGCGGCCAACAGTCCGGGGGACAGAAGGTGCCGATTGCCGATCAGACTGCGCCCGGCGGTCACGCCCATATCAAGCAGAAACAGGCACAAGATGCCGGTGAACGGCGTCACGATGAAAGGGGCGATCATCTCCAATCCACGACCGCCCGTCACCGCACCGATGGCGAAGGCACCCACAAGCAGTACGATCGATCCATTGGCCAGCAATTCGCGGCCAAGCCGGGTTGGCCGTGCTGCCGGGTCGCCGCCACGATGGGCCAGCCACAGCGCCGAGACGATGGCAGGTGCCTCCATGGCCGCAGCGACTGCCACCATGTAGCCATCATAGGCGATGCCCGCCACGTCGAGTAGGCTGGTTGCGGTAACGAAGGTCACGATCGAAATCGACCCGTAATGTCCTGCCACAGCGGCTGCATTCAGCCGGTCCAGGCGCGTCATGGCCCTCAGCAACGCAAAGGCTGCAAACGGAACCGCCAGCGACAGTGCGATCCCGGCCAGCAGTGCCAGAAACAGGTCTGTGTTGACGCCGTGGGCGGAAAGGCTGACCCCGCCCTTGAAGCCGATGGCAAGCAGCAGATAAATCGACATGAATTTTGCTGCACCTGCCGGAATCGACAGGTCACTGCGGGCAAAGGCCGCGATCAGACCAAGGGCGAAGAACAGGATGGTCGGCACCAAAAGGTTTCCGGTCAGGATCTCGAGAGTGGTTGGCACGGCAGCGTCCTTGCATGAGGTTGCTGCCGGATGCACCCTGCGCTTGCATAAGCCAAATACATCGTTACTAACCTTTCCATAGTTCAAGGCTATGAAAATGCGCCCCACCTTACGTCAACTCGAATACATCGTCGCTGTGGCCCGTCACGGCCGCTTTGGAATTGCTGCGGCGATGCTGAACGTCAGTCAGCCCAGCCTCTCGGCGCAAATTGCCGAGGTGGAGGCTGATCTGGGGACGCGACTGTTTCAGCGCGGTCGGTCGGGGGTTCGGTTGACCGCCTCGGGCACCGAGGTGGTCCGCCGCGCCCAGAGGATCCTGCGCGAGGTCGAGGATCTGCGCGCCAGTGTCACCAGTGGCCTGCCATTCGGGGGGCGGCTGCGTCTGGGCGTCCTGCCTTCGATAGGACCATATCTCTTGCCAATGGCCATCGCGTCGATCCACCGCCAGCACCCGGACCTTCGCGTGGCGGTGCGCGAAGAAAACACGCACAGTCTGGAGCAGGGCCTGCGCGCCGGTCGTTTTGACATGATCGTATCCACCCCGGAAGATCATCCAAACACCCGGCAGGTCCGGCTGTTTGGCGAGCGGTTGTGGATCGCGGTCGCGCGCGACGATCCGCTCGGGGTTTCTGAAGAGCCCGTGGTGGCCGCAGATTTGCGTGGGAGGGTTTTCTTGACCCTTGATCGCGGGCATCGGTTGTCGCGGATCGTCCATGCATTGGCGTCGGCCTGTGGCGGCATCGTTTCGGACGACTATGAAGGCACAAGCCTTGACTCCGTACGTCTGATGGCCGCCTCGGGGGCTGGCATCGCAATCCTGCCAGAGCTTTACGCCCGCGAACAGGCCGCCATCCGCCGTGATGTCGCCCTTCGACTTTTGCACGCCGAAGGGGCCAGCCGCGAAATCGCACTGCTTCACCCCGCGGGCGAGGACGAGGACGGGCTGGACCTGATCCGGGCGGCACTGCTGGATGCCGTCGCTGCCCTTGGCTTGGCGACCCGCACCGGGTCGGACTGACCGCTTTGGGTGTCAGTGCGACAGCAGAACCGGCAACCGCAGGTCTGAAAAGACGCCTTTTGTTGCGCCGCCAAGGATGAAGTCGCGCAGGCGGGAGTGACCGAAGCCGCCCATCGCCAAAAGTTGCGCACCCTCTGAAAGGGCTGTGTCTTGCAGCGCCTTCGCAATGGTTCGCCCCTCAAGCGTGATGTTGACGGCGCGTGCGGAGTATCCGCGCCGTTCCAGCGACGCCGTGAGGGTTTGCGCGATGCCGGGGCCGCTGAGCGCCTTTTCGCCCTGAACCGTCACAACCGTCATCCGGCCACCGGCAGCCAAGAGCGGCAGTGCATCGCACAGCGCCCGAGCCGCGACCCGGCTGCCATCCCAGGCGATGGCAATGT
>JBIHZO010000054.1:0-11857 GCA_044231405.1 Cypionkella sp.
CGAACACACCCCTTAGCCGACCGAGATCAGCCTGATCGCGCGGTCTTGGTCCAGCAGCCAAAGCAGCGTCCGTGCCGCCTTGCCGCGTGGGCTGTCAAGGCCGGGATCATCGGCCAACAAACGGCGCGCGTCGGTTTGCGCCACGGCCATCAACCCGGCCTGACGTTCCATATCCGCCACCCGGAACCTGGGCAGGCCTGATTGCGCGGTGCCGATCAGATCGCCCGCCCCGCGCATCGCCATGTCTTCCTCGGAAATGCGGAAACCGTCTTCGGAGTCGCGGATCACCTTCAACCGCCGCTCACCGCTTTCCGAAAGCGGCGCCTGATAAACCAGAAGGCAGGTCGATTGCATGGCCCCCCGGCCGACCCTGCCGCGCAATTGGTGCAACTGCGCAAGGCCAAAGATTTCAGCCCGTTCAATCACCATGATTGACGCATTGGGCACGTTCACGCCGACCTCGATCACCGTGGTCGCCACCAGAACCGATGTCTGCCCCGACACAAACCGCGCCATTGCGGCGTCTTTTTCGGCGGGCGGCATCTGGCCATGCACCAACCCCACCACATCCCCCAGCACCGCGCGCAAACTGCCAAAGCGCGCCTCGGCACTTGCGTAATCGACCAGTTCTGAATCCTCGACCAAGGGGCAAACCCAATAGGCCTGCTGGCCACCGGAAACCGCGCGGGTCAGATGCGCCACCACTTCATCCATCCGCGCTGATGAGATCATCGCGGTGCGGATCGGTTTGCGCCCCGCCGGCTTTTCATCCAGCACCGAGACGTCCATATCGCCGTAACTCACCAGCGCAAGGGAGCGCGGAATCGGCGTGGCCGTCATCACCAGCACATCCGCCGCCGCCCCTTTGGACCCCAGTTCCATCCGCTGCGCCACACCAAATCGGTGCTGTTCATCGACAACGGCAAGGCGCAAGTCCTTGAAAGTCACATCCTTTTGGAAAACCGCATGGGTGCCAACCAGTATCTGCAACCGTCCATCGCGCAAGGCCGCCAGTTTCGCCTCACGCTCGGATCCCTTGTCGCGCCCGGTCAGAATGTCCAGCCGCACTCCGGCAGCTTCGGCCAATGGGGCCAGCCCTTCACGGTGCTGCCGCGCCAGAATTTCGGTGGGGGCCATCATCACCCCCTGCCCGCCTGCCTCAACTGCGACCAGCAGCGCCATGAAAGCGACCAAAGTCTTGCCCGACCCAACATCGCCCTGCAGCAGCCGGTTCATCCGCAGCGGGCTTTCCATGTCCAACGCGATTTCGCCAATCGCGCGCGTCTGCGCCGAGGTCGGGGCATAGGGCAGGCTGGCCAAAACCTGCGCCTGCAATGCGCCGGTGCCCCGGCTGGCAACACCTTTGCCGCGCCGGGCCTGCGCGCGGGCCAGAGAAAGTGTCAGCTGATGCGCAAAAAGTTCATCATAAGCCAGACGTTGGCGGGCTGGATGGGTAAACGCAAGGCTGGCCTGATCGCCGGGTCCGTGCGCCGTGGTGATCGCGGTGTGCCAATCCGGCCAGCCCTCGCGCGCCAGCAGCGGCCCGTCGATCCATTCCGGCAGCGGCGGCGTGCGCGCGAGAACCGAGGCCAATGCCTTGGCCACCACCCGTTGCGTCAGCCCGGCGACCAGCGGATAGACCGGCTCAAACTGCGGCAACTCGCCAGCCTCTTCGGGCCGCAAAACATGGTCTGGATGCACCATTTGCGCGATGCCGTCGAACAGTTCGACCCGGCCCGACACAAGCCGCCTTTGCCCGGTGGGCAGCAGTTTTTGCAGGAAATCGCCGCGTGCGTGGAAATAGACCAGTTGAAATTCAAGCGCCGCGTCGCGCACCATCACCCTATAGGGCCGCCCCTTCTGCTTGGGCGGAAAATGGCCACCGACCTCTACCTCCACCGTCACGGTGGCCGGGGCCACCACCTCGCGGATCGAGGATTTGCGGGCGCGGTCTATCCCGGAATGGGGCAACAACAGCAGCATGTCCTTGGGCTTTTCCACCCCAAGTCCTTGCAAGGCCTTGGCAATTTTCGGCCCGACGCCGTCCAGCGTTTCAATGTCGGCAAACAGCGGAAACAGGATTTCCGGACGGGTCATGCGCGTCCGATCAAGGTCAGCCAGCCGGCCTCATCTATCATCTGAACGCCGTATTTTTCGGCATCCTTGGCCTTTGATCCGGCACCGGGACCCGCCACCAGCAGATCGGTCTTGGCGCTGACGCTGCCCGCCACTTTCGCGCCCAGCGATTCCGCCAGTGCCTTGGCCTCGGCGCGGCTCATCTTCTCAAGCGTGCCGGTGAACACCACCGTTTTTCCCGCAACCGGGCTGTCAACCGGCGCGCGCAAGATCACGGGTTGCACCTGCAACTGCACCACCAAGGCATCGATGGCCGCGCGTTCGGACGGGTTCTGGAACGCATCAACCAAAGACCCGGCCAGAACCGCGCCCACCCCGTCAATCGCCGTCAACTCGGCCCATGCACGGCTGTCCGGGGTGGCCGCGGTGATGGCGGCCTCAAAACCGTCCCACGTGCCATAATGCCGCGCCAAAAGGCCCGAGGCCGCCTCGCCAACGTGGCGGATGCCAAGGCCAAAGATCAGCCGGTCCAGCGGGATTTGGCGTTTCGCCTCAATCGCCGCAAACAGTTTCTTGACCGAGGTTTCGCCAAAACCATCGCGATTCTTCAGCCGTTTCAAACCGTTACCCTCATCCCGCGCAGCAAGCGTGAAGATGTCCGCGGGGGTTTTCACGGGCAGGTCAGCGTCGTTGAAAAACATCTCAACCTGCTTCGCGCCCAGGCCCTCGATATCAAACGCTCCGCGTGCAACGAAATGTTTCAACCTTTCCACCGCTTGCGCGGGGCAAATCAAACCGCCGGTGCAGCGGCGCACGGCGTCGCCCTCGGCCCGGTGCGCCTGCGATCCGCATTCAGGGCAAATCTGCGGGAAAACATAGGGTTGCGAGTTGTCCGGCCGGCGCGTCAAATCAACATCCGCGATCTTGGGGATCACATCACCGGCGCGGTAAACCTGTACCCAGTCGCCCACCCGCACATCACGGCCCTCGCGGATCGGGTTTCCCTTGGCGTCGCGACCGGCGATGTAATCTTCATTGTGCAGGGTCGCGTTTGACACCACGACGCCGCCCACGGTGACCGGGGTCAGCCGCGCCACCGGCGACAACGCACCGGTGCGGCCCACCTGAATGTCAATCGCCTCCAGCCAGGTCCAGGCCAGTTCGGCCGGGAATTTATGTGCAATCGCCCAGCGGGGGGTGGTGGAGCGAAAACCCAGCCGCGCTTGCAGGCCAAGGTCGTTCACCTTGTAGACAACGCCATCGATGTCATAGCCCAGGGTCGCGCGCTGCGCCTCAATCTTGCGATAGTGGTCCAGCATGGCCTGCGGGCCGTTGCAAAGAGTGGTCAGGGAATTTGTCTGAAATCCCAGGGTGTCGAGGCGTTTGATCGCCCCCATTTGGGTGTCGGCCAAGGGCTGCGACAGCGCCCCCCAGCCATAGGCGAAGAACCGCAAGGGCCGGGCGGCGGTGATCCCGGCGTCCAACTGGCGCAGGGACCCCGCGGCGGCATTGCGGGGATTGGCAAAGGTTTTGTCGCCGCGTTCCGCCTGCCGCGCGTTCAAAGCGGCGAAATCGGCGTGAGACATATAAACCTCGCCGCGCACCTCCAGCACATCCGGCGCGTTGGCGATAACCTGAGGAATATCGGCAATTGTGCGGGCGTTTTCGGTGACGTTTTCGCCGACTTCCCCGTCGCCACGCGTGGCGGCCTGCACCAGCCGCCCAGCTTCATAGCGCAACGAAAGCGACAGTCCGTCGATTTTTGGCTCTGCCGTATAGGCAAGACCGCCCTGCCCCAGAAACTTGCAGACCCGGTCATCAAAGTCCGTCACATCCGCGTCTGCGAAGGCGTTTTCCAGAGACAACATGCGCACCGCATGCGCCACCTTGCCAAAGCCATCTGCGACAGCCGCGCCCACCTGATCGGTCGCGCTATCGCGACGCTTCAGGTCTGGAAACCGCGCCTCAATCGCCATGTTGCGGCGTTTCAGCGCGTCGTACTCTGCATCCGATATCTCGGGCGCGTCCAGACGGTGGTAGGCATCATTGGCGGACGCCAAAGCAACCGCCAGACGCGCCAGTTCATCCTGCGCCTGCGCCCTGGTCAGGTTTGCCACATCCACGTCCATCACCGCCCCCATTTCCCATCCCACAGAATAGGCGGTGGTGTGGGAAAGGTCTAGGCGCTGGCGGCAAGACGCGGTTGTGCCACGCCCGGCCCCGGATCGCGCAGCACATAGCCGCGGCCCCAGACGGTTTCGATGTAATTCGACCCGCCCGTCGCTTCGGCCAGCTTTTTGCGCAGTTTGCAGATGAAGACGTCGATGATCTTCAACTCTGGCTCATCCATGCCGCCGTAAAGGTGGTTCAGAAACATTTCCTTGGTCAGCGTGGTGCCCTTGCGCAGGGAAAGCAGTTCCAGCATCTGATATTCCTTGCCGGTCAGATGCACTGAGCTGCCGTCAACGTCCACGGTTTTGGCATCCAGGTTCACATTGACCCGCCCGGTTTTGATCACCGACTGGCTGTGGCCCTTGGATCGGCGGATGATCGCGTGGATGCGGGCCACCAATTCCTCACGGTGGAAGGGTTTTGTCAGGTAATCATCAGCCCCGAACCCGAATCCCTTGATCTTGTTTTCGGTGTCGTCGGAGCCTGACAGAATCAGAATCGGCGTTTCAATCCGGGCAAGGCGCAGCTGGCGCAGCACCTCATGCCCGCTCATGTCCGGCAGGTTCAGGTCGAGGAGGATCAGGTCGTAATCGTACAGTTTCGCCAGATCAATGCCGTCCTCGCCCATATCGGTGCAGTAAACGTTCAGATTGGCATGGGTCAACATCAACTCGATACTACGTGACGTGGTGGGGTCGTCCTCAACCAGCAGGATTCGCATCTGTAAAGCTCCGTCATTAGGCTCTTGTTCGTCAATGACTTTGGCGGGCAATGGTTAACTGAGCGTTACTCTGCCAGAAGGATTCGCAAAAACAACTTAAAGTTGTCGATATTTCTGAATCGTCGTCACCCGAAGGGCCTTTTCGCCATGCGATTCAACGGCCTGCCGCCACAGCGCAAACTCTTCCTCTGACAGCGCATAGCGTTCCAGCGCCTCGGACTGCGGGATCAGCCCGTAAACCACGGCCTTGACCACCAGCGCCTTGCGACTGGCGACCCAACGGCGGGTGTCGGCCCTGGGCAAATCCGCCCGGCTGATCGTGCTGCCATCGGGCAGTGTCACCTGCCGCGGCCCGTCTACTTTCTTCAGATACATCGGCAATCCCTCGTTGCTGCCGAAACGATGGCGCAACATCCCTAAACAAGGGTGAATGCGGGGGTTGAGACTGCGCTGCATTTTCCTATATTCGAATGCAACGCAAACCGCGCCATTTCCCGGACAAAACCGATGCTTGATCAGCCGCTTAATTCCCTTGGCCTGCCGAAACGCCCCGCCGACACCCGTGTCGTGGTGGCGATGTCGGGTGGCGTTGACAGCTCTGTCGTCGCGGCGCAGCTGGCCGAGGAAGGTTACGATGTGGTGGGCGTGACGCTGCAGCTTTACGACCACGGCGCGGCCTTGGCCAAGAAGGGCGCCTGCTGTGCGGGCCGCGATATTCAGGACGCGGCGCGGGTGGCCGAAACAATGGGCTTTCCGCATTATGTGCTGGATTACGAGAACACCTTCCGCGAGGCGGTGATGGAAGAATTCGCCGATGCCTACCTTGCGGGGGCCACGCCGGTGCCCTGCATCCGCTGCAACGAGCGGGTAAAGTTCAAGGATTTGTTGGCCACCGCCAAGGACTTGAACGCCGATTGCATGGCGACCGGACACTATATCCAACGCAAGATGGGGGCCGCCGCCGAACTGCATCAGGCCAGTGATGCCAACCGCGACCAAAGCTATTTCCTGTTTTCCACCACCCGAGATCAGTTGGATTATCTGCGCTTTCCGCTGGGCCATCTGGCGAGCAAGGCCGAAACCCGTGCCTTGGCGGCGCGCTATGGTTTGGCCGTGGCGGACAAGCCCGACAGCCAGGATATCTGCTTTGTGCCCAATGGCAACTACGCCGCCGTGATCGAAAAGCTGCGCCCGGGTGCGGCCGATCCGGGCGATATAGTGGACCTTGCGGGCAATGTTTTGGCACAGCATCGCGGCGTGATCCATTACACCATCGGGCAGCGCAAAGGCCTTGGCATCGGGGGCTTGGGTGATCCGCTTTATGTGGTGAAGCTGGACCCAGTGCTGCGCCATGTGATCGTCGGGCCGAAAGAGGCTTTGTCCACCCGCACGATCCCTTTGCGTGAAATCAACTGGTTGGGGGATGAGGCTTTCACCTCGCGCCCCGAATGGCATCTTTCGGTCAAGGTGCGATCCACCCGTCCGCCGCGCCCGGCGGTGATCCGGCCCTTGTCGGCAACCGAGGCGGTGGTGGAGTTGCTGGACCCCGAGGATGGCGTATCGCCCGGTCAGGCCTGCGTTTTTTACGCATCCGAAGGGGGCCGGGTGTTCGGCGGCGGCTGGATCTGGCGCGGGCGTTAAGCGGCCCGCACCACGTTGCGCCAAATCCTTACAGCACTGACAGCACAGATTTCGCCGCCCGCAGGCCCGGGGGCTCTCCACCCTGCCCCAATCGCTCCATCGTCAGCCGCATCGCCTGCCGTTGTGACCCGGGATCGGCCAGCAGCGACAGCAGCGCGGGCGCAATCAGGTCGGCGCGGCACCGCTCACCGATGAATTCGGGCACGGCGCGGGTTTGCGAAACCAGATTGACCAGCGTCACCGTGTCGATCAAGGCCGCCCGCCGCATCAACCACAACGTCAGCGGGTGCATGTCATAGGCGATCACCATCGGGCATTGGTTCGCCGCCAGTTCCAATGACACCGTGCCAGAGGCCGCAATCGCCACATCCGCCCGTGCAAAGGCCGCGCGTTTCAGCACCGCATCTTCGATGATCTGCGGCACAATGGGCCAGTCGGCGGACAAATCGCGCACCAGACCCGCCACGCCGCGCACCGTGGGCAGGGCGACGCGGGCCGCCGGATGCACGGCTTTCACGCGGGCCAGGGTTTCTCCGATCACCGGGGCCAATCGCGTCACCTCACCCCGCCGCGATCCGGGCAGAGCCAGAATCAACGGGCCCTCCCCCGCCATCAAGGCGACCTCATCCGAGGTGGCCAAGGGTTCGGACACCACCGGATGCCCGACAAAATCGCAAGTCATGCCCGCGGCGGTCATCAAAGGCGGCTCAAATGGCAAAAGGGCCAGCACATGGTCGATCACCCGCGCCATTTTCACGGCCCGCCCCGGTCGCCAAGCCCAGACCGAGGGCGCAACATAGTGGATGGTGCGCAGATCGGGGCGCGCGGCTTTGACAATGGCCGCCACCCGCAGACAAAAATCAGGGCTGTCGATGGTGATCATCGCGGCAGGCAGGCAGGCCAGCGCGGCGGCAGCGGTTTCGCGGATGCGGCGTTTCAGGTGCAGGTATTTCGGCAGCACCTCGGCGATGCCCATCACCGACAATTCCTCCATCGGGAACAGACTGTGCAGGCCCTGCGCGGCCATCAGCGGCCCACCAACGCCGTGAAATTCCACTTGCGGTGCGAGGGACTTGAGCCCCGCCATCAAGGCCGCGCCCAACCGATCCCCGGACGGCTCTCCGGCGATCAGGAACAGCCTTAGCGGGCCCACAGGAACAGGCCCCGCGCCAGCGCCAGCGCCTGCATGGCGGGCAAATCAAGGCAGATCACCCCACCCGCCTGCCAGCAAATGCCTGCCAAGCCGGCATCCGCCGCGCGCTCTACCGTTTCCACCCCGATCGCGGGCAGGTCAATGCGGCGGTCCTGACCCGGCTTCGGGGCCTTGTAAAACAGCCCGCCTTGCGGTCGCAGATTGGCGGGCATCTGCGCAATGCTGGCCAGCATCGCATCGGTGCCCGGCAACGCCTCCACAGCCAGACACAGGCCCTGCGCCACAACGCAGCCCTGCCCGACATCCACCACGCCCAAAGCCGTGACGATGTCCGCCGCCCGTGCGGCATCCGCCTCGTCGCGCGGCGTCAATGTTCCCGCCAACAGCCCCGGCCCCGGCACCAAGGCAGGCGCAATATCCTCCACCCCCAGCACGGCAAACCCGGCCTCTTCAAAGATGCCAATCACCGCGCGCAGGGTCGCGTCATCGCCCGCCTGCATTGCAGCCAGCAATCGCGGCACCATCTGCGCGGTTTGCGGATCAAACAGCGACGGGTCCAGCCTTGGCCGCTGAACGGCCCCTGCAAAGGCCACAGCGGTCACGCCCTGATCCTCCAGATGCCGCAGGAACAGCGCCAGACGTTCCACACGAAAGACAAGGTCCACCGCCACCCCATCGGGCACAAAACCATCCAAGGCGCAAACCAGTGGCGGCTGGGGCAAAGCCGACACCAAAGCAGCAGGCAGCCCGCCCCGCCCGGCAATGATCGCCAAAGCTGTCATTTCGGGGTCAGGAACGAACGATCCGACACCGACAGAATGAAATCGGTCATCTCGCGCACATAAATGCTGTCGGTTTCTTCGGCCAGCTTGCGGGCGCGGTCCAGAAAGCTGCCCTCACCCTGCGCCAGCATCTGATAGGCGGCGCGCATGGCGGTGATATCGCCGCGGTCCACCCCGCGCCGTTTCAGGCCCACAAGGTTCAGCCCGTCCAACACCCCGCGTGGCCCCTGCACCAAGCCAAACGGCAGCACATCATTCGTCACCATGGTCACAGCGCCAATGATCGCCCCGCGCCCGACGCGCACGAATTGATGGATGCCCGACAGCCCGCCGATGATCACGTCATCGCCAATCACGCAATGCCCGGCAATCGCCACCTGATTGGCCAGCACGATCCGGTTGCCCAAGATGGCATCATGCCCCACATGCGCGCCCGTCATCAGCAGGCAATCATCGCCCACACGGGTGACGCCGCCACCGCCTTCGGTTCCGGTGTTCAGCGTCGCGCCTTCGCGGATGCGACAGCGCGCGCCCACCATCAGCCGCGTGCGTTCGCCCCTGAACTTCAGGTCCTGCGGGATTTCTCCCACACTCGCGAAGGGAAAGATCACCGTGTCGGCACCGATTTCGGTCCAGCCCGTGACCACCGCATGCGACTTGACCTCAACCCCCGGGGCCAGCACCACCTCGGGACCGATCAGGCTGAAGGGACCAATCTTGCAGCCAGCGCCAATCACCGCGCCCGGCTCTACCACGGCCATCGGATGGATAAAGGTATCAGCCGGACGGATCATGGGTCAGGCCTTCGGCACGTCGAACATCGCCATGAACTCGGCCTCGCAGGCCAGTTCTCCATCCACCATGGCGCGGCCCGCGAATTTCCAGACCCGGCCACCGCCACGCAATGCGGTGACATGCAACTCCATCACGTCACCCGGCACAACCTTGCGACGGAACTTGACGCCGTCGACGCCCATGAAAAACACGTTGGCGTTCTTGTCGACCAGATCCATCGACAGACCCACCAGAATACCGCTTGTCTGGGCCATTGCCTCAATGATCATCACGCCGGGAAACACCGGCATTCCGGGAAAGTGGCCCTGAAACTGCGGCTCGTTGAACGTCACATTCTTGATGCCGACACAAGATTTGTTGACATGGATGTCGCGCACCTTATCAACCAAAAGAAAGGGATAGCGGTGCGGAATGATGCGCTGAATCAACGCCAGATCGGCGGAAAGGGGCGCTGTAGGCTGGTCGGTCATGGGGCGTTCTCCGGTCTGTCCCGCCCTCTTTTCGGGGCATGATCTTTGACTAGCAACAAGGCGGCGGTGAAACAAGCCGTCAGGGTTTGGCGATTGCATCCGGGGGCAGGCTGCTGCCATCCCCCAGCTGGGCGTCGACTGCGGCAATCACCTCATCCGTGATGTCAATCGTGCCCAAAGACACCACGATCGCGGCCTGGTTCACAATGGCAAACGCGCCCTGCTGCACCATGTAATCGCCCAAAATCGGCCCAACCATCTGGATGAAGCGACTTTGGCCTTCGTCGCGCTTTTGCGCAAAAGCGCGTGCTTTGGCGTCTTGCGCGGCCCGCAGCGCCTCAACTTTCTGGTCAAAGGCTTCGGCCAAAGGGCGAAATTCGGCCGGGGCCATGGTCGCCCGCCTTTGGGTCAGCGCGCGCTCTTCAGCCTCAAGCCGGGTGTCGATGTCGCGGTTCTCGGCTTTCAACGCTTCGGCCTCGGCCTCAATCGCGCGGGTCAGGGCCTGACCAAATTTCGACCCCGCAAAAAGCGCGTCCTGATCAAGGGTCAGGATCGAGGGCCGCACCTCGGCGGTTTGGGCAAAGACCGGGGCCGCAAGCCATACGGCCAGCGCCAGCCCGACACCTGCCCAACGCACCGCCATCAGAACTTGGTCGAAATCGTCAGATCGAAGTTCTGCTCAAGGTCATAGGTTTCCTTCTGGATGGCGTTCGAGAAGTTGAACCGCAGCGGGCCAATCGGCGTGGTCCACAGCAAGGACAGACCTGCGGCCGCGCGGGGGGTAAAGTCTGCGCCCACCACCCCGGCCACAGTGTTGTCCAGATCCCAGACCGAGCCCACGTCCACGAACGCACCGCCCGTGATGCCGTATTCCTCTGGCAGACCCAGCGGGAAATCAGCCTCGAACCGCGCCACGGCAAACATGTTGCCGCCCAATGCGTCCTGATTGACGGCCGTCAAGTCCCGCGGCCCGATGCCATTGGCCTCAAAACCACGGATCTTGCCGTTGCCAAAGAAACGGTCCGTCACGCGGCTGTCATAGCCACCAAAGGTGTTGACCATGCCGCCTTCAAAAATCGCCCGCAGGGTGATTTCTTCGTTGAAGACCTTGGTTTCCGCCACAGCCAGCGCCGTTGTGGAAATCGACTTCACATCCCCGCCCAAGCCGTTGAAATCCTGACCAAAGCGGAACAGGAAGCCGCCCTTGGGATTCAGACCCGTCACCCGGTTGTCAAAGGAATAGCTGTAGCCGATGCTGCTGCCCAGCTTGCCCAGGGCCGCCGCTTCGTCTTTCAGAAGTTGCGACGAATTCGCATCCACATCGGTGATGGTGTCTTCGTAGATCCTGTACCGCACTTCCAACCGCGACTGTTCACCGATCGGGAACTCCAAAGCCGGGCTGATCGCGATGTTGCGGGTGTCGTAGAACGCGTTGGCGCGGCTGGTTTCGCGGTAGGACGCCGCAAATTTCAGCTTCAGATCGCGGCCAAGGAAAGACGGCTCAACAAAGGCGATGCTGCTGTCAACGGTGTCGGACCCAGAGCTGACATTGACCGAAAGCCCCTGCCCGCGCCCCAGAAAGTTGGTTTCCGAAAAGCCGACGTTGATGCCAAAGCCAGCCGCCAGACCAAAGGTCGCCCCCAATGACAGCGACCCGGTCGGGGCCTCTTCCACATCGACGTTCACCACAACCTGATCGGGACCAGAGCCGGGCTTGCTGTCCACCTTGGCATCGGAAAAGAACCCAAGCGCACGGATACGTTCAGCGGCCTGACGAATTTCGCGCGGATTGAAGGGATCGCCTTCGACGGTGCGGAACTGACGGCGCACCACCTCGTCCAGTGTGGTGGTATTGCCTTCGATATCAATGCGCTCGACGAAGGTCTTCTCACCACGTTTCAGCACGAATTCAATGTCCAGCGTCTGATCGCGCTCGTTGCGGACCACGCGCGGTTCGATGCGCACGAAGTTCAGGCCCTTGCGCAACGCCAGATTTTCCATCCGCGCCAGATTGTTTTCGATCACCGCAGGCGAATAGGTCACGCCA
>JBIHZO010000038.1:0-13276 GCA_044231405.1 Cypionkella sp.
CGGGGGTCAGGTGGGTCGCGCGCTGCTGGTCCAGCCAAGCCTGCGCACCGGCCATCAGTCCAGCCATGACCGGATCCGCAGTGTAGCTGGCAAGCCGGTCCCGCACGGCGGGCAGATGGATCTGGATATTGGTGTCAGTGGTGGTGGTACGTTCGGCCTGCGACCACAGTTTCGATCCCAGCATATGGTTGGAATGTTTGTACCCCATGCCATCGCCACGCACGTTTTTCAGCATGAACACATCTTCGGAGCGCACGAAATAGTGGTGAATGTCGGCGTTGGCCCAGGTGAACCGTTCTTCCTTGATGCCGGAATAGGTTTCCTTTGTGGGATGCAGGATGCCCTTGAATGGCACCTTTTTGCCCTCGGAGTTGCGCACGCGGGGTTCGGGGTTGACCGGATCCTTCGGCATATGGCCCGCGATCTTGCGGAACTGATCGGGGCGGAACATGGATTTGTGGAAGGCAACCTGTTCGGCGATGTTGTCATGGGTTTGGGTTTGCTCGGCGATCAGGCTGCCGCCGTCCCAGATCTTGCGCCCGCCGCTGGCCATGTACCGCCAGGCCAACGCGATGCAGTCGGACTTGCCCGCGACCGCGATCAGGTCATCAACCCTGCGGTTGCCGATGGACACGTTGAGAAATTCGTCGGCATCGACATGCAGCACCCATTCGACATCGGCCATCGCCGGGTGGTCTTGCACATGGCGCAGGCCCGCGGTTTGCGGCGACATGCCAGGGGGGACTTCGTTGCGGATATGGATCAGGGGTTCCAGTTCCGCCAGCCGGTCTGCGATCAGATCGGTGCCGTCCTGGCAGTTGTTCGTGACCATGAAGATGCGGTCAAAGCCGATGGTGCGGTGATAGGCGACCCATTCCGGCACGAACACCCCTTCGTTGCGCATGCAGACGACGATGGCGCGTTTGGTGCGGGGGGGCGTGGGTGTCATGCGGGTCACTTCGGGTTTGGGGGCAGGGCGCGCCATCAAGGCGCACCCTCAGGCGTTCGGTTCTACAGGTCCATCAGCAAGCGGCGCGGATCTTCCAGCGCCTCTTTGACGCGCACCAGGAAGGTCACGGCGCCTTTGCCATCCACCACGCGGTGATCGTAGCTCAGGGCCAGATACATCATCGGGCGAATGACGATTTGGCCAGCCACCACCACCGGGCGATCCTGAATCTTGTGCATGCCAAGGATGCCCGACTGAGGCGGGTTCAGGATCGGCGAGGACATCAGCGAGCCGTAAACGCCGCCGTTGGAAATGGTGAATGAACCGCCCTGCATTTCAGCCATCGACAGCTTGCCATCGCGGGCGCGGACGCCCAGTTCGGCGATCTTCTTTTCAATCGCGGCAAAGCCCATCTGATCGGCATCGCGCAGCACCGGAACCACCAGACCCGAGGGGGTGCCAACGGCCACGCCCATGTGGACGTAGTTTTTGTAGACCACATCCTGCCCATCAATCTCGGCGTTCACTTCCGGGATTTCTTTCAGCGCGTGGGTGCAGGCCTTGACGAAGAACGACATGAAGCCCAGCTTGGTGCCGTGCTTCTTCTCAAATATGTCTTTGTATTCATTGCGCAAAGACATGATGCCGGACATGTCCACCTCGTTGTAGGTGGTCAACATGGCCGCGGTATTTTGCGCGTCTTTCAGGCGGCGCGCGATGGTGGCGCGCAGACGGGTCATCTTCACACGCTCTTCACGGGCGGCGTCATCGGCCGGAACTGGTGCGCGCGGAATGGCGGCGGCGGCGGGGGCGGCGGTGATTGGGGCGGCCGAGGCGGCGCGCGCCACGTCTTCCTTCATCACGCGGCCATCGCGGCCTGTGCCTTGAACCTGCTCTGCCGACAGACCGGCCTCTGCCATGGCTTTCTTGGCTGATGGGGCGTTTTCAACGTCCGGGCGGGGCTTGACCACTTCGGGACCTGCCGCAGGGGCTGCGGCTTGCGCTGCAACCGAGGCCTTGGCCACCGAGGGGGCAGGTGCGGCACCGACAGCGCCTTCGGTCACGATCGCAAGGCGCGCGTTGGCGGCGACGGTGCTGCCTTCGGGGGCCAGAATTTCG
This sequence comes from Cypionkella sp., assembly GCA_044231405.1. Lineage (GTDB taxonomy): Bacteria > Pseudomonadota > Alphaproteobacteria > Rhodobacterales > Rhodobacteraceae > Cypionkella. The sequence continues at coordinate 2,069 of JBIHZO010000038.1, forward strand.
GCCAGCACGCCAGAAACCGGGCTGGGCACTTCAACCGAAACCTTGTCGGTTTCCAATTCACACAGCATCTCGTCTTGCTTGACCACATCGCCCGGCTTTTTGAACCAGGTCGACACGGTGGCCTCTGACACGCTTTCGCCCAAAGCGGGCACCATCACATCCGTCATCTTCATCTCCTGTTGCGCGTCGGCGCGTTGTTTGGGTCAGCCGAGCGCTTCGTTGACCAGAGTTTGCTGTTCATACTTGTGGCGCGAGGCCAAACCTGTGGCGGGCGAGGCCGAAGCCACACGTCCGGCATAGCGGGGACGCGTTGTCTTGGCGCCAATCTTGGTCAGCACGGTTTCCAGTTCCGGCTCCAGATGTGACCAGGCGCCCATATTCTTGGGCTCTTCCTGACACCAGATCACCTCGGCCGTTGGAAAACGCGACAACTCGGCGGTCAACGATTGGGTTGGCACCGGGTACAATTGTTCGACGCGCAGCAGATATACGTCGTCCAGTCCCCGTGCATCGCGTTCGGCCAGAAGGTCGTAGTAAACCTTGCCCGAGCACAGCACGACGCGTTTGATCTGGTCATCCGATTTCAGTTTGGTGGTCGAATGGCCCTTTTGCGCGTCATCCCACAGGCAGCGGTGGAAGTAGCTGCCGGTGGTGAAATCGGCGGCGTCCGAAATCGCCATCGGGTGACGCAGCAGCGATTTCGGCGTCATCAGGATCAGCGGTTTGCGGTAATCGCGGTGCAGCTGACGGCGCAGGATGTGGAAGTAGTTCGACGGCGTGGTGCAGTTGGCAACGATCCAATTGTCATGAGCCGACATTTGCAGGAACCGCTCCAGCCGCGCGGAGGAATGTTCTGGCCCCTGGCCCTCAAAGCCGTGCGGCAGCAGGCAGACAAGGCCCGACATCCGCAGCCACTTCGACTCGCCCGAGTTGATGAACTGATCAAACATGATCTGCGCGCCGTTGGCGAAATCGCCGAACTGCGCCTCCCACATGGTCAGGGTGTTGGGTTCCGACAGCGAGTAGCCGTATTCAAAGCCCAGAACCGCATATTCCGACAGCATCGAGTCGATGACTTCGTAACGGGCTTGCCCCGCGCGGATGTGGTTCAGCGGATGGTAGCGTTCCTCGGTGGTCTGGTCGACAAAGGCCGAGTGGCGCTGGCTGAACGTGCCACGGGTGCAGTCCTGACCGGACAGCCGCACCGGAAAGCCTTCGGTCTGCAATGAGCCAAAGGCCAAAGCCTCGGCGGTTGCCCAATCGAATCCCTTGCCAGATTCGAACATTTTTGCCTTGGCTTCCAGCTGACGGGCAACAGTTTTGTGCAAATCGAACCCTTCGGGGGCGCGGGTCAGGGCGATGCCCACTTCGGCCATCGTTTCGGGTTTGATCCAGGTTTCGCCGCGCTGGTAGTTGTTCAAATCCTTTGTCGTCATGGTTTTCCAACGCCCATCCAGCCAGTCGGCCTTGTTGGGTTTGTATTCCTTGCCGACGTCGAATTCCGCGTTCAGCGTGGCCTGAAACGCCGCCTTCATATCCTCGATCTCACCCTCGGGGATCAGACCATCGGCGACCAGACGTTCGGTGTACAGTTGCAGGGTGGTCTTCTGGCGGCGGATGGTGGTGTACATCGCCGGGTTGGTGAACATCGGCTCATCGCCTTCGTTGTGACCAAAGCGGCGGTAGCAGAAGATGTCCAGCACCACGTCCTTGTGGAAGGTCTGGCGGTATTCGGTGGCCACTTTGGCGGCATGGACCACAGCCTCGGGGTCGTCGCCGTTGACGTGGAAGATCGGCGCTTCGACCATCAGGGCGATGTCGGTGGGGTAGGGGCTGGAGCGGCTGAACGCGGGCGCGGTGGTGAAACCGATCTGGTTGTTCACCACGATATGGATTGTCCCACCCGTGCGGTGGCCTTTCAAACCCGACAGGCCAAAGCATTCGGCGACCACGCCTTGGCCCGCAAAGGCCGCGTCGCCGTGCAGCAGGATCGGCAGCACTTGCGTGCGGTCGGTGTCGTTCAACTGATCCTGCTTGGCGCGGACCTTGCCCAGAACCACCGGGTTCACAGCCTCAAGATGGCTGGGGTTGGCGGTCAGCGACAGGTGAACGGTGTTGCCGTCAAAGGTGCGGTCGCTGGAAGCGCCAAGGTGATATTTCACGTCACCCGAGCCGTCGATGTCTTCGGGTTTGAAGCTGCCGCCTTGGAATTCATTGAAAATCGCGCGGTAGGGTTTCTGCATCACGTTGACCAGCACGTTCAAGCGGCCCCGGTGCGGCATGCCGATGACGATGTCCTTCACCCCCATCGCGCCGCCGCGCTTGATGATCGCCTCCATCGCCGGGATCAGGCTTTCGGCGCCGTCCAGACCGAAGCGCTTGGTGCCGACGTATTTGACGTGCAGGAATTTCTCGTAGCCCTCGGCCTCGACCAGCTTGTTCAGGATCGCCTTGCGGCCCTCGCGGGTGAAGGCGATTTCCTTGCCATAGCCTTCGATCCGCTCCTTCAGCCAGGCGGCCTGCTCGGGGTCGGAGATGTGCATGTATTGCAGCGCGAAGGTGCCGCAATAGGTGCGTTTGACGATCTCGACGATCTGGCGCATCGAGGCCATTTCCAGACCCAGCACCTTGTCGATGAAGATCGGGCGATCCATGTCGGCATCGGTAAAGCCGTAGGAGGCGGGGTCCAGTTCCGGGTGGTTGCCGGTGGGGGTCATGCGCAGCGGGTCCAGATCGGCGGCCAAATGGCCCCGGATGCGGTAGGCGCGGATGATCATGATGGCACGGATAGAGTCCAGCACGGCGCGCTGCACCTGCGCATCGGTCAGGGAAACGCCCTTTTCGGCGGCCTTTTCAACGATCTTCTTGCCAGCCCCTTTCGGTTCCGGCACGCTGGGCCATTCGCCGGTCAGCGCGCCCATGATGTCGCTGGACACGGTGGGCGGCCAGTCGGCGCGGCCCCAGGACGGGCCAGCGGCCTGCCGTTTGGAGTCCATTTCCGCCTCGCCAAGGCTGCGGAAAAAGTCGGCCCATTGCGCATCCACCGACGCGGGGTCGGCGGCGTAATTGGCAGCCAACTGGTCAATGTAATCGGCATTCGCGCCTTGCAAGAAGCTGGAGGCGTGGAATTGGCTGTTGGGGGATTGTTCGGTCATTTGGATGCCTCCCTAGTGTCTTGCCAGATGGCGCGGGCGGCGGGGTTTCCCCCATCGCCTCAGTTAAGAAATGTAAACAGGCTGGCGTTCGGCTCGGCGTGGGTCAGTGACAGCACCACGCCTGCGACCAAAACCGCCAGCAGCAGGGTGAAGGACAGGATCGCCCAGTCCTCCCGGTTGTCTTGGGCTGCGGCGTGGTGGGTTTGCACCCACCCTACCACGGCCTTCATTTGCCGATCGCCTTCATCACAGCCTCGCCCAGCGTGGCGGGGCTGTCGGCCACGATGATGCCGGCGCGTTTCATCGCCTCGATCTTCGATTCCGCGTCGCCCTTGCCACCGGCGACGATGGCACCGGCATGGCCCATGCGGCGGCCAGCAGGTGCTGTGCGGCCCGCAATAAAGCCTGCGGTGGGTTTCCAGCGGCCCATCTTGCGCTCATCCGCGAGGAATTGGGCTGCGTCTTCTTCGGCAGCGCCGCCGATTTCGCCGATCATGATGATCGAATGGGTTTCGGGATCGGCCAGGAACATCTCAAGAATATCAATGTGTTCGCTGCCCTTGATCGGATCGCCGCCTATGCCGACGGCGGTCGATTGGCCAAGGCCCAGATCCGAAGTCTGCTTGACCGCCTCATAGGTCAGGGTGCCCGAACGCGACACAACGCCGACCGATCCGCGACGGTGGATGTGGCCCGGCATGATGCCGATCTTGCAGGCTTCGGGGGTGATGACGCCGGGGCAGTTTGGCCCGATCAGGCGGGATTTTGACCCTTCCAGCGCGCGTTTCACCTTCATCATGTCCAGCACCGGGATGCCTTCGGTGATGCAGACGATCAACTCCATCTCGGCGTCGATGGCTTCCAGAATGGAGTCCGCAGCGAAGGGCGGCGGCACGTAGATGACGCTGGCATTGGCACCAGTGACGGCGCGGGCCTCGTGAACAGAATTGAACACCGGCAGGTTCAGGTGCAGCGAACCGCCCTTGCCGGGGGTGACGCCGCCGACCATTTTGGTGCCATAGGCGATGGCTTGTTCAGAGTGGAAGGTGCCTTGGCTGCCGGTGAAACCCTGACAGATCAGTTTGGTGTGTTCGTTGACAAGTACGGCCATGATACGTCTCCGTAGGATGGGGTTCACCCCACCAAGTGTTTCGGACGAAAGGCGGAAATTCCGCCCTACGGGTTATTCTTCAAAGGCAAAGCGCACGCCGCTGTCGGTTTCCGACCCGCAGGTGGGGTCGTTGCCGCCCGAGGTGATCGTCGCCGTGACTGCGGTTTCGAAATCAAGCCGTGTGCAGCCAACATCGTCCTTGGAATATTCAAAGGGCGCGCCTTCTGGTCCGCCAAGGCTGGCGGCAAGGATTTCGGACGCGGCGGCGCTGTCGACGGTCAGGCTTTCGACGTGGCAAAAGCTGCCGTCATTGGCCATGTAGGCCAAGGTATCTTCGCCCACACCGGGGTTGAAATACACAAGGCCGTCTTCGCCATCGTCGTTGCGGGTCCAGAACAGCGCGGTCAGCATGGATTCAGTCAGATCGACCTGCCCGCCACCCGACATGCAGGCCATATACCCCTCAACCAACTGGTTGCGCGGGTCGGCGTCCTGCGCGAAGGCGGGGCTGGACAGCAGAGCCAGAAGGGCGGCAGTGCGGATCACCCCTTCACCGCCTTGACGATCTTCTGTGCCGCATCTGACAGGTTGTCGGCGGCGATCACGTTCAGACCCGAGTTGCGGATGATGTCCTTGCCCAGATCGACGTTGGTGCCTTCCAGACGGACCACCAGCGGCACTTTCAGGCCGACTTCTTTCACTGCCGCCAGCACACCCTCGGCGATCACATCACAGCGCATGATGCCGCCGAAGATGTTGACCAATATGCCTTTGACCTGCGGATCAGAGGTGATGATCTTGAACGCCTCGGTCACCTTTTCCTTGGTTGCTCCGCCGCCGACGTCGAGGAAGTTGGCGGGTTCGGCGCCGTACAGTTTGATGATGTCCATCGTGGCCATGGCCAGACCGGCACCGTTGACCATGCAGCCGATTTCACCATCCAGCGCGATGTAGTTCAGATCGAACTTGCTGGCCGCGAGTTCCTTTGGGTCTTCTTCGGTTTCATCCCGCAGGGCGGCGATGTCGGGGTGGCGGTAGATGGCATTGCTGTCAAAGCTCATCTTCGCGTCAAGCAGTTTCAGGTTGCCATCGGTCATCACCACAAGCGGGTTGATTTCCAGCATCTCCATGTCTTTTTCAACGAACATCCGGTACAGGTTCTTCACGATGCCAACGCATTGCTTGACCTGATTGCCCTCCAGACCCAGCGCGAAAGCCGCGCGGCGGCCGTGGAAATCCGAAAAGCCGGTGGCGGGATCGACATCAAAGGACACGATCTTTTCCGGGGTGTCGTGGGCCACGTCTTCGATCGACATGCCGCCCTCGGTGGACACCACGAAGGAAATCCGGCTGGTCTGACGGTCGATCAGGATGGCGAGATACAGTTCCCGCGCGATGTCGCTGCCGTCTTCGATGTAGATGCGGTTGACCTGCTTGCCGGCCGGGCCGGTCTGCACGGTGACAAGGGTGCGGCCCAGCATCTGGCGGGCGAATTCCGCAGCCTCGCCAACGGAACGTGCCAGACGGACGCCGCCCTTTTCACCGGCCTCGGGTTCCTTGAAATGGCCTTTGCCACGGCCACCGGCATGGATCTGCGCCTTGACCACCCACAGAGGGCCATCGAGTTCGCCTGCAGCGGTCTTGGCTTCTTCGGCCTTGGTCACAGCGCGACCATCTGACACCGGAATGCCGTAGCTGCGCAGCAGGGCCTTGGCCTGATATTCATGGATGTTCATCTGTCTGTCCCATCAGCTTGGATTTCAGGCGTGATGACACAGAAACAGGCGTTCGCAAAACAGGAACTGCGCGCAACTTTCGTAAAAGCGACATTTGTGATCACAAGAAATTTTACTGTGATCACAAAGGCGGCGCGGCTGTGCATGGCTGTGCTTGAAGCCGCCGGATGGGATCGCTAACATGGGGAAAAGGGGGCCTTAGATGCAAGAACCAACATGGGCGGTTGTGGCCACGGTGGATGAACCAGCCCCCCTGATCATCAGCTTTGCCGCGCATCATCTGGCCTTGGGGGCGGAGGTGCATCTGTTTCTGGACCGCCCAAACCCGGTGGCGGAAGCGGCTTTGGCGGGCCTGCCGCGCCTGCATCTGACAGTCTGCGATGCGGGCTATTGGGCGCAGCTGGGCTGGCGGCCCCTGCTGCATGTGGGGCGGCAAACCCACAATGCGAATGCGGTTTATGCGGCGACCAAGGCGGACTTTCTGCTGCACTGCGATTGCGATGAGTTTCTGCGCGACGGCGCGGGCCTGCGGGCGGAATTGGCCGCGCTGCCTGCCGAGGCGGCCTATCTGCGGCTGCAAATGGCAGAGCGGGTGCAGTTGGCGGCGGTGCCCGAGGGCGAGATCTTTGACGGGCTGTTCCGGTTGCCGGTTGAGATGTTCGATCTGATCGGTGACGGGATTTACGGCGAAGACGCGCGGTTTTTGAAGGACGGGCTGACCGGGCACCGGGCCGGTAAAGCGGTGGTGCGGACGGGTCTGGGACTGCGGATCGGGCTGCATGCGCCCGACGGAAAGCTGCCGCATGCCCACTCCGCGCCGGGGCGTTTGCTGCATTTCGATGGGCTGACGCGGTTGCACTACACCCTGAAACTGCTGCGCCGGGCGGCGGAGCCTGTGACGGCCGCCAAGCCCCGGCATGGCAGGCCAAGGCTGGCGCAGATCGGCGCTGTGCAAGCTGCGGGGCTGAACGCGGACCGGCTGAAAACCTTGACGCCACAGCAGGTTCGCCTGCTGGATGGCATGGGGTATCTGGACAGGCGCGGCTTTGATCCGGGCGGGGCATTGGCGCGGTTCGGGCTGTCGGTCGACCTTTCCGCGGCAGGATTTGACGCCGAATTGCGCGCCCGCGATGCCGCTTTCCTTGTAGCCAGCGGGCTTTAGCGCGGTTCCGCCACGATCAAAACCTGCCCGCGCGGCAGCCGCGTCGGGCGCAGGTCGGCGGCAAAGCCCGAGGCTGTTGTCAGATGCAGAACGTCCTCGGCCAACATGTGATAGGGCGCGCGGGTGTCATGCGTCACCACGCCGTCGGGCTGTTTGACGGGGTGCAGGCTGGCCCGGGTATCTGGGGCCAGAAACACGGTAAACAGCAGTTTCCGCAAGTCGGGAAAGCGGATGCGGATCTGGATCAGCGCCCGGCGCAGGTGGTTGGCGGGCAGATGGGTGAAGACCGCAAAGGCAATGGCATGGGTGATATGGCCCGGGATGCCGGGGAAGTCAAAATTGGTATCCGCGATCAGTTGATCTGGCGAGAGACGGGTTTTATCGGCGATTTCCGTATCGTAACCGCGACGCAGCAGAGCGCCCGACAGATCTGTGGCCCAATAATGGCCGGGGTTCAGATGGGGCACGACCTTGCAGCCCAGCCGAAGTGACCCCGCGCCGATGTCCAGCAGGTGATGGTCCGGCGACAGGCCCTCATCCAGCAACAGCGCCATCTGGATGCGCCCGGTTTCCTCCCACCGCCCCCCCACGATGTCGCGGTGACGGCCTTTTGCAAGGGCGTCGGCGTAGAAATCCGGGGCGTGATAGGGGGAGATATGCTGGGCCATGTGGTCTTTCTTGGCAGGCACCGGGGGGCTTCACGCCCCCCGCACCCCCCGTGGGATATTTTCAGACAGATGAAGAATTCAAGTCAAACCTTGGGCAGAGGCATGGTGGACAAGCGCAAGGCAAAGCGCGGTCGCTCTTGCCATATCCTGAACCGACACCCACTCCAGCGGGCCGTGGATGTTCTGCATGCCGGTGAACAGGTTGGGGCAGGGCAGGCCAAGTTCGGTGAGGCGCGAGCCGTCGGTGCCGCCGCGGATTGGTGCCGAGATGGGGTCAATGCCGATGCTGCGGGCAGCGGTTTGGGCGAGGGTGACGGGGGTCATGTCTTTTTCCAGCCCGTAGCGCATGTTGCGGTATTGCTTGGTGATGGTGCAGGTGATTTCGGCGCGGGGTTCGGTGGCCGCGACGGCGGCGCAGACCGATTGCAGGATGGCGGATTTCTGTGCCAGCCCGTCCAGTTCGAAATCGCGCAGGATGAAATGCAGGGTCATTTCGGAGGAGCCACCGGTCATGTCGGTGGCGTGGATGAAGCCCTCACGGCCCTCTGTCAGTTCGGGCAGCATGCTGTGTTGGGGCAGGGCCGCGATGATCTTGGCTGCCAGGTGAATCGCGTTGACCATCTTGCCCTTTGCGGTGCCGGGGTGGATCGAGACGCCTTTGATCTGAACCATCGCGCCGTCCGCCGAGAAGGATTCATATTCGATCTCGCCCACTGCACCACCGTCGAAAGTGTAGGCGAAATCGGCGGCAAGGTCGGCGGGCAGGCGGGCGTTGACGCCGCGGCCGATTTCCTCATCCGGGGTGAAGGCGATGCGGAGGGTGGGGTGTTGGATCTGGGGGTTGGCCAGCAGGTGGCGGGCGGCGGTCATCAGGATGGCGACGCCGGCCTTGTCATCGGCTCCGAGCAGGGTGAGGCCGGAGGCGGTGATGATGTCATGTCCTTGCTTGGTGCCCAGATAGGGGAAGTCGGTGGGCGACAGGACCAGCGCGGGGTTGTCAGGATAGGTGATGTCGCCGCCGTTGTAGCCGTGGATCACGCGGGGTTTGACGCCTGTCGCGTTGAACTGGGGGGCGGTGTCGATATGGGCGAGCAGGGCGATGGTGGGGCCGGGGGCGGTGCCGGGAATGGTGGCGATGACGGTGCCGTAGTCGGTCAGTTGGACGTTTTCGGCGCCGATGTCGGTCAGTTCGGATTTGAGCAGGTTCAGCAGGGTGAACTGGATCTCGGTGGAGGGGGAGGATGCGCGGGCGGCGTCGGACTGGCTGTCGATGGCGGCGTAGCGGATCAGGCGGGTTTCAAGTTCGGTGTCGAATTGGGTCATGGGGGGCTCCGGGTTTGGCGGAGTTGGAGGCGAGGTTGGAGGGAGAGTCAAGGTTTGGGGCGTGGTCCCGAGTTGGGACCTTTTGGAAGTTGTTTGATTACAGAGGGTTGAGGTGTTCGATTTAAGGGTTTGTTAAGGATTTGGTTGGGTGAATTGTGAAGGCTAGTCAAAAAGAGCGGCTCAGTTGCACTGCGCAGATCCATGATCGCAACTGTGCAAGCAGGGCCGACGCTTCGTCTTGCTCTTCGTCGGTGAGATGGCGAAAAGCCCAGCAATCCAAGCAAACTTGGTCCATGAAGTGGCAGTGAGGGTTGAAAATGCGGGACAGCTCCGAGAGTTCAACAGACCCTGCCTTTGGTGTGACTTGCGCAAAGTCAGTTCTGGGGGGACACGGGTCTTTCGAAAGCGTGTTGTGTGGCCGAGTCCAAGGGCAGCGGGACGCTGTCCGCGTCAGTCCGCCACCCGACGGGATGTCTGGTTCTGGTGGTCTGGGTTCCGGATGTTGCGCGCTGAAAGAGAGCATTCAGCCACGCCAACCGGGTTGGAGGCTCGGGCCGTTCCGGTCTTTGTCACGCTTTGGAAACCCCGGCCACTTTTTCCCCAAGGAAGCCTCAAATGCGCCAAGTTCAGCTGTGCCCGAAAGATGGCAAACCAAGGCGCCCTGCAAGGTGCTGCGGACGGAAATGACTGCCCGTTTCCAGAGGCGCGGACCATGGGTTGTGTCCTTGCTGCATGGGGCGCAGGAACTGCGGAACATCACGGCTTGCATCTGTTGGGAAACAGATGCTGGTCACGTGGCCACCCTCGCCTTGGTCAATTGGTCGGAGCTGAATGTTAAAGTGCGCGCCACTTTCGAGGCGCGCATTGCTTGTGGCGGGCTGGCGGTTGAACCCCGCCCCACGCGTTCAGGGTCAGGCCAGCGACGGATCGATCGCCTTGCAAGCGGCGACAAGGCCCTTCACGGCTTCCACTGATTTGTCGAACATCGCCTGTTCGTCCGCGGTCATCTTGATGTCGACCACACGCTCAATCCCGCCCGCGCCGATCACGGTGGGGACGCCGACATACATGCCGTTCAGGCCAAGCGCGCCGTCGACATAGGCGGCGCAGGGCAGCAGGCGCTTTTGGTCTTTCAGGAAGGCCTCGGCCATCTCGATCGCCGATTGTGCGGGCGCATAAAACGCCGAGCCGGTTTTCAGCAGGCCGACGATTTCGGCGCCGCCGTCGCGGGTGCGCTGGATGATGCCGTCCAGCTTTTCCTGCGTGGTCCAGCCCATCGACACCAGATCGGGCAAAGGGATGCCTCCGACGGTGGAATAGCGGGCCAAAGGCACCATGGTGTCGCCGTGGCCGCCCAGAACAAAGGCGGTGACGTCGCGCATCGACACGCCGAATTCGACCGACAGGAAGTGGCGGAAGCGGGCGGAGTCCAAGACCCCCGCCATGCCGACAACCATATGGTGCGGCAGGCCCGAGAATTCGCGCAAAGCCCAGACCATCGCGTCCAGCGGGTTGGTGATGCAGATCACAAAGGCATTCGGCGCGTGGGCTTTCAGGCCTTCGCCAACCGATTTCATGACTTTCAGGTTGATGCCCAGCAGGTCATCGCGGCTCATCCCCGGTTTGCGCGGCACGCCTGCGGTGACGATGCAAACATCAGCGCCGGCGATATCGGCGTAAGAATTGGCGCCCTTCAGGTCGGCGTCAAAGCCAGCCGAGGGGCCGGACTGCGCGATGTCCAGCGCTTTGCCCTGCGGGGTGCCTTCGGCGATATCAAACAGGATGATGTCGCCAAGTTCTTTGATGGCGGCAAGATGGGCGAGCGTGCCACCAATCTGACCAGCGCCGATCAGCGCGATTTTAGGGCGTGCCATGTGGGCCTCCGAAGGGTTCATTGGAATTGTATACAACGGTATGCTAAACCCATCCGCCCCTGAAATCAAGCCTGCCGCGCTGCGGCATGGTAAGGCTCTGGCCCGCCTATACTGTTTGCGCTAAAGGGTCGCAGGGCAGATTTGCGGGCGGATGCGGCGCGCCGGGATCGGCAACGCGG
>JBIHZO010000039.1:0-13271 GCA_044231405.1 Cypionkella sp.
GCGGGGATCGAAAGGTTGGCGCGAGCAGGTCAGCACCCGCCAGCCTTCTGAGCCAAACCGCTTGACAGTGGCATGGCCGATTCCCCGGCTGGCCCCGGTGAGGACAAGGGTTTTCTGATCGGTCATGGCGGCCCCTTTTTCTTGCCCAGTCAAGCTGTGCCTTTTGAGGGCGGATTGCAAGGTGTGGCGGTGGTCCCAACTCGGGACCTTTTTTTAGTGACGTATTTTCAATGGGTTGACATGTTCATATTCACCCAATTTTAACACATTCGCCCAAACGCAGTGATCGCTTGGCAGAACCCCGCAAAGGGGCTATCACGCAAAAATACCGGAGTGTCACCCCATGAAACAGCAGACCCTGACCATGACCGACGCCATTTCCACTGCCAAGATGCTGTCCGAGGCCCTGCCCTACCTGCAACGCTTTACCGGCGCTGTTGTGGTGGTGAAATTTGGCGGCAATGCCATGGGCGATGATGCCGCGATGGCCGAATTCGCCCGCGACATCGTGCTGATGCGGCAGGTTGGCGTCAACCCGGTGGTGGTGCATGGCGGCGGCCCGATGATCAACGAGATGCTGACCAAGCTGGGCATCAAGTCGGAGTTTGTGCGCGGCAAGCGGGTGACGGACAAGTCCACCGTGCAGGTGGTTGAGATGGTCCTGTCGGGTCTGGTCAACAAGCGCATCGTGCAGGCGATCATGGACGCGGGCGGGCGCGCGGTGGGAATTTCCGGCAAGGACGACGATCTGATGGTCTGCGTGGCCGATGACCCGGAGCTGGGATTTGTCGGCCGCCCGGTGGAGATGAACGTGCAGGTGCTGCGCGATCTTTACAAGGCCGGGATCATTCCGGTGGTGGCCCCGGTCGCCACGGGCATGGCCGACAACGAGACATTCAACGTCAACGGCGACACGGCGGCGGGGGCGATTGCCGGGGCGTTGCAGGCCGACCGCTTGCTTCTGCTGACCGACGTGCCGGGGGTGAAAAACGCCGCTGGTGAGGTGATGACGCAGATCACCCCCGATGAAATCCGCCAGATGACCGCCGAGGGCGTAATCTCGGGCGGGATGATTCCCAAGACTGAAACCGCCCTGATGGCGATTGAGGCGGGCACGCGGGCGGTGACGATTCTGGATGGTCGCATCCCCAACGCTTGCCTGTTGGAGCTGTTCACCGATCACGGCGCGGGATCACAAATCCGCGACACCGCGCCGCGGGTGGTGCCGCGCGAGGGTCGCTAAGGGTCTCATCGTGGCGAAAGTCCTCAGGCCGGAATCCTTGGAGTCCGGCCTGAGGACTTTCAGCAAAGTGAATTGGCTTTTGGCGGTCTTGCGATCTAGGCTGTGGCAGGAGGATGCCATGCCAAATGAAGCTTTGATCCGCTTGTCGGTGTTTCTGGCCCTGTTTGGACTGTTTGCGGTGCTGGAGGGGGTGCTGCCCAAACGTGCGCGGGTGCAGGCGCGCGGCGGGCGGTGGTTCACCAATCTGTCGATCACGGTTCTGAACACTGCGGCGCTGCGGCTGCTGTCGGTGGTCTTGCCATTTCTGGCGGTCGGGGCGGCTGTGGATGCGTGGCGCAACGGTTGGGGCCTGCTGAACGCCGTGGCTTGGCCGCTGTGGGTTGAGGTTCTGCTGACCATTCTGGTGCTGGATTTTGCGATCTGGGCGCAGCATTGGCTGACGCATCGGGTGCCGCTGTTCTGGCGGTTTCATCGGATGCACCATGCCGATCGCGATATGGATGTGACCACCGCGCTGCGGTTTCATCCGGTGGAGATTTTGGCCTCGATGGGTTTGAAAATTGGTCTGGTCTATGCTTTGGGGCCGCAGCCGGTGGCAGTGGTGCTGTTTGAGGTGTTGCTGAACGGCACGGCGCTGTTCAGCCATTCCAACCTGCGGCTGCCGTTGTGGTTGGACCGGGTTCTGCGGCTGGTTCTGGTGACGCCAGATATGCACCGGGTGCATCATTCGGTGATCAGGGTCGAGCATGACAGCAATTACGGCTTTGCCTTGTCGGTTTGGGACAGGATTTTCCGCACCTATCGGGGGCAGCCTTTGGGCGGGCATGACGCGATGGTGGTGGGGTTGCAATGGCAGGACGAGAAACCGGCGAAACTGGGGTGGGCGCTGTGGTTGCCGTTTCGCTAGAGGCCGTGCGGGCAGCGGCGGCGCGGCATTTTTTGGCGGTGTTGGGTGGGTTTCAGTATGACGATGAGCCCGGACTGCCTGCGGGCACTCGGACCGTGCTGCTGCTGGGGCCGATGGAGCCGGGGTATTGGGCACATGTGCAGGCACAGCCGGAATGGGGTGGCCCAGACCCTGTGGACCGCTGGTCGCGGCGGGTGATTGGCCGAATGGCCTGCGATTTTGGCAGCAAGGCGTTGTTTCCTTTTGGCGGGCCGCCTTACAATCCGTTTTATGATTGGGCGTTGCGGACGGGGCGGGCTTGGGCCAGCCCGGTGCGGTTGCTGGTGCAGGCGGAACAAGGACTGCTGGTCAGCTATCGCGGGGCTTTGGCGTTGAAGCAGTGCGTGGAGGTGCCCGAGGTGACAGCGGCTCCCTGCATCGGGTGCGCGCGGCCTTGCATTGATGCTTGCCCGGTGGCGGCGTTGGGGGCGGGCGGCTATGATGTACCCGCCTGCAAGCAGTTTTTGGCGCAGCCGGACGGGGCGGATTGCCTGAATTTGGGTTGTGCCGTGCGGCGGGCTTGCCCGGTGTCGGTTGGCTATGCAAGACTGCCGGAACAGTCGGCCTATCACATGGGAAAGTTCAACAAATGAAACGCCTTATCCTGACACGCCACGCGAAATCAGCCTGGGATGACCCCTTGACGCCCGACCACGACCGCCCGCTGAACGAGCGCGGCAAGGCGGCGGCGGCGGATCTGGGGCAATGGCTGGCCTCGCGCGGCTATGTGCCTGAAAAGGTGCTGTGTTCTGATGCGGTGCGCACAAGGCAGACCTGGTCAGGCATCGCCCCTGCCCTGCCCGCGACCCCGCTGATGGAGCTGAAACCGGCGCTGTATCATGCCGGGCCGGACGTGATGCTGGCGGTGCTGCGCCACGCCAAGGCCGATTGCGTGATGATGATCGGGCACAATCCGGGGATCGCGGAGTTTGCGTCGCGGCTGGTGGTGCATCCGCCGATGAACGAGGCCTTTGCGCGCTATCCGACGGGGGCGACTTTGGTGGTGGATTTTGTGTTGGACACTTGGGAGCAAGTCGATTTCGGGCTGGGGACGACGGTTGATTTCATCGTGCCGCGCGAGATTGTGCTTTGAGCCGAGGGTAAAGTGGGGGGCTTGCCCCCCACACCCCCCAGGATATTTGTGCCAAGATGAAGCACAATTTTAGGTAAACTTGATGGACCCGGTGTGGGGCCATCCGGTTCAGTGGCCCAGAATCTGGCTGAGGAACAGTTTGGTGCGGTCTGACTGCGGGTTGTTGAAGAACTCGCGTGGCTCGTTCTGTTCGACGATCTGGCCCTGATCCATGAAGATCACGCGGTTCGCCACGGCCTGGGCAAAGCCCATCTCGTGGGTGACGCAGATCATGGTCATGCCCTCTTCGGCCAGGGAAATCATGGTGTCGAGCACCTCTTTGATCATCTCGGGGTCAAGCGCCGAGGTGGGTTCGTCGAACAGCATGATGCGGGGTTTCATGCACAGACTGCGGGCGATGGCGACGCGCTGTTGCTGACCGCCGGACAGCTGGCCGGGGTATTTGTGCGCCTGTTCCGGGATTTTCACCTTCTTCAGGAAGTACATCGCGGTTTCTTCGGCTTCTTTCTTGGGCACCTTGCGGACCCAGATCGGGGCCAGCGTCAGGTTTTCCAGAATCGTCAGATGCGGGAACAGGTTGAAGTGCTGAAACACCATGCCAACCTCGGAGCGGACCTTGTCGATGTTCTTCAGGTCTGACGTCAACTCGGTGCCGTCGACGATGATCTGGCCCTGCTGGTGTTCCTCCAGACGGTTGATGCAGCGGATCAGGGTGGATTTGCCCGACCCGGACGGGCCGCAAATGACGATGCGTTCGCCGCGGTTCACCGTCATGTTGATGTCGCGCAGCACATGGAAGGTGCCGTACCACTTGTTCATTGCGGTGATCTGAATCGCAATCTCGTCCGAGACTTGCATTTTCTTTGCGCTTTGTTCGGCCATGTTTTGGGTTCCTTAGCGATGATCGGTCTTCAGCTTTTGTTCCAGATACATCGAGTACCGGGACATGCCGAAGCAGACGAGAAAGAAAACAGCGCCGACGAAGAGGAAGGGCTCCCAATAGATGCCCTTCCACGCGATGTCGGCGCGGACGATTTTGCTGATGCCCACAAGCGGATCGGCAAGCCCCACCAACGCCACAAGGGTGGTGTCCTTGAACAGGCCAATGAAGGAGGACACGATGCCCGGAATGGCGACTTTCAGCGCCTGCGGCATGATGATCAGCCGCTGCGACTGCCAATAATCCAGCCCCAGCGCGTCGGCGGCCTCTGACTGCCCGCGCGGCAGGGCCGCCAGACCGCCCCGGATCACCTCGGCGATATAGGCGCTGGCGAACAGGGTCACGAGGATGATCACGCGCAGGATCAGGTCGAAGTTGGTTTGCGGCGGCAGGAAGTATTGCAGCAGCAAAGACGCGGTGAACAGCATGGTGATCAGGGGTACGCCACGGATGAATTCGATGAACCCCACCGACAGCGTCTTGATCAGCATCATGTCAGACCGCCGCCCCAGCGCCAGCATGATGCCCAGTGGCAGCGAGGCCGAAATCGCGGTGACGCCGATGATGAAGGCCAGAAGAAAGCCGCCCATCTGGTCAGAGTCAATCGCGGGCAGCCCGTAAGGGATGGCAGAGTGCAACCCGGTGGTGACGGCGGTTTGCACCACCAGCCACCAAAGGCAGGCAGCCAGAAAGCCGATTGCGGCGGCCATGACCACTCCCAGACGCGCTTGCAGCGACAGCCAGACCCCGGCGAGGATGCCAAAGCCCAGCATCACGCCAATCGGCCCCCAGATCGACCCGCCCCAGAGCAGGAAAAAGCCGATGGCGGGGAACAGGGCAGTCACCCAGACCAGCTTTGTCGGCGCGACGTAAGCGACGGCGGTCAGGCCAAGGACGACAAGTGCAGCCATTGCCACATGCCAACCGTCGGTGTTCACCCCGATCAGCGCCAGCAGCAGCAGCACGCCAACCGTGCCTACCATGCGCAGGTTGGACTTGCGGATGCCGTAATACAGCACCGGCGTGATGGCGACGATCATCAGGGCAAAGGCAAGGATCGGACGCCAATACATGTCGCGCGGGTAAAAGCCGAACATGAACTGGTGCCAGCGTTCCTTGATCATCGCCCAACAAGCGCCATGTGCGCCCTCTCCTGCCGAGGCCAGAATGATCTCGCGGCATTCGCCCAGCGACTTGGCCGACCAGACGCCGTTGAGCAGCCAAGGCAGAGCCGCTTTGACCAGATAGAAAACCGCAGCCAGTCCCAGAAGGGTCAGGATGGAGTTGAACGGACCCGAGAACAGGTTTTCACGCAGCCATTTCACCACGCCGCGTTGGGTGGCAGGTGGCTTTTCCTGCGGCAACATCTGGGTGCGGACGAAAAGAAGGGGTTGCTCGGTCATCTTAACGCTCCTTCAGCTTCATCGCGGTGTTGTAGATGTTCATCAGCGACGAGATGATCAGCGACAGGATCAGATAGATCAGCATCATCAAGAGCATGCATTCCAACTCTCGCCCTGTTTGGTTCAGGGTGATGCCGCCAAGCGTGCCTTTCAGGTCCAGATAGCTGATGGCCATGCCCAGCGTCGTGTTCTTGGTCAGGTTCAGATACTGGCTGATCAGCGGCGGGATGATCACCCGCAGGGCCTGCGGCAGGATGATCAGGCTCATGGTGCGGCCGGGGCGCAGGCCGAGGGCAAAGGCGGCTTCGGTCTGGCCACGGCTGACGGCCAGGATGCCGCCACGCACGGCCTCGGCGATATAGGCACCGGTATAGAGCGACAGCGCGATCAAAAGCGCGGTGAAGCTGTGGGCGATGTTGATGCCGCCGACAAAGTTGAAGCCCTTGGAAACGCCGTTCTCACCCACAGGGAAGGCGGGCACCTCCCAGTGCAGGCCCATGGCGATCAGCAGGGCTATGACGGGAACGAACAGGATCAACAGGCTTTTCCACCATGTCGTCGGGCGGTCACCGGTTTCTTCCTGCACAGCACGGGCCTGCGCACGCAGGCGGCGGTTGATCCAGAGCGAGCCTATGATGATGGCGAAGGTCGCCAGAACCGAGAAGTTGATCGGCACGCCCAGCACCTCAAACCCACCCAAGGGGCGGGTCAGCATGGGCATCGGCACGTTCGATCCGCGGTTGGTGACGGCGATGGTATCAAAGAATGTCATCTGGGCGGTGGGTGCGGTGCCGCCGTCGACCATGGCTTGGGTGACTTTGAAATCCTTCGGCTCCGGCATGGTTTCCGAAAACACGGTGAAGGCCAGAATGATCCACAACAGCAGGGGCACGTTGCGGAACACTTCGACGTAAACGGTCATCAGGCGGCCCACCAGCCAGTTCTTGGACAGGCGCAACACGCCCGCAAAGACGCCGATGATGGTGGCAAGGATGCAGCCGAAAAACGCGACCACCAGCGTGTTCAGCAGGCCGATCACCAAAGCGCGGCCGTGGGTACTGTCATTGGTGTAGGGGATCAGCTGTTGGTCAATGTCATAGCCAGCCCGGTTGAACAGGAAGCCGAAGTTGATGTCCTTGTCCTTGGCGGCAAGGTTGACCATCGTGTTGTTCAGCAGCCAGGCGACGCCCGCCAAGAACAGCAGCAGCACGATCACCTGAATGGTGATGGCGCGAAAACGGGTGTCATAGATAAGCATGCTTAGCCGAAAGGGAACTTTCGGCGCGTCCGCGGCTATTGTCATGGTATTCCCCCTGTCCTGACCGCGTGCCGGCCTTGGGCCGATCTGGCGGGGTCTGTCGCCCCTTCGGTTCAGGTATTGTTGGTCAGATCAAGATGAAGCGGGCGCAGCGGTGTGCTGCGCCCGATCTCGGTCAGATCAACGGAACGGCGGCGTGTATTGCAGGCCGCCCTGGGTCCACAGAGCGTTCAGGCCGCGGGCCAGACCGATCGGGGTGGACGAGCCGATGTTGGCTTCGAAGATTTCGCCATAGTTGCCGTTGGCGGCGATGGCGCGCTTGGCCCATTCAGCGTCAAGACCCATCATCGCGCCCATGTCACCTTCGAGGCCCAGCAAGCGCTTGACTTCGGGATCGGTGGTCGAGGTTGCGACCTGATCGATGTTCGCCTGAGTGATGCCTTTTTCCTCGGCAGCGACCAAAGCGTAATAGGTCCAGCGGACGATGTCGCCCCAGTTGTTGTCGCCATGGCGCACGACCGGGCCGAGCGGCTCTTTCGAGATGATTTCCGGCAGGATGATGTGGTTTGCCGGCTCTGCCATGGCAGCGCGGGTCGAGGCCAGACCAGAGGCGTCGGTGGTGAAGGCATCGCAAGCGCCGGCTTCGTATTGACGCTGGGCTTCGGTGTCGTCGCCGACGGTGACGGGGGTGTAGGCGATGTTGTTCGACTTGAAGAAGTCGGCCAGGTTCAACTCGGTCGTGGTGCCGGTCTGGATGCAGACGGTGGCGCCATCCAGTTCCTTGGCGGACGAAACCCCAAGGTCTTTTTTGACCATGAAGCCCTGACCGTCATAGTAGTTCACCGCGACGAAATCGAACTTGAGGTCGGTGTCGCGCGAGAAGGTCCAGGTCGAGTTGCGGATCAGCACATCGACTTCGCCCGAAGCCAGCGCGGTGAAACGGGTCTCACCGGTGGTGGGGACGTATTTGACCTTGGACGCATCGCCCAGAACCGCGGCGGCCAAAGCCTTGCACAGCGAGACGTCGAAGCCCTGGTAGTTGCCGTCAGCATCCGGAGCGCCGAAGCCGGTCAATGCGACGTTGGAACCGCAGATCAGCTCTCCACGGGCCTTCACGTCATCCAGCGTGCCGGCAAATGCCGCGCCCGCAAGGATGGTTGTGGCCGCGATTGTGCCAAGGAATACAGATTTCTTCATTCTTACCTCTTCCTGTGTGCCGCCGTTCATGGCGGTTTTTTTGCCCTGCGTGGGTCGCAGGTGCGATACCGGTGACGGCACGGGGCCGTCAGTGCTTGGCAGTTTCGGGCAAAGCGCTTTGAAAGGTCAAGCGAAACCACTGCACAAATAAATGTTAGCGTAAACCCAAAGCGTTATCAGTGCCGATCGGTAAGAATGAACGCTCTGGGCCGGGGCAGATGGAAGATTGTTACCCACACAATGCAAAGAATCGGGCAGCCTGCGTGAAGGCTGCCTGTTTCAGCGACTCCAAATGCGCGGCGTCATCGTCGACGCCCCATTGTTCATCGGTCCAGGATTCGTCGATTCGGCTCAGGACCCAAGCCTGATCCGGGGTCAGACGTCTTGTCGTTACCGCCAGAGCCAACACCAAAGACCCGGAAATCGCGATCAGATCATGGGCGGCGGCCAGCTGAAACGGGGTCCAGCCGTGGACCAACTCTGACAGCCGCACCAGCGAGGCGGCCGGCTGTGCAATGTGCATCACGCCTGCGGTGGCGATCAAAGGCGCACCCAGATCGGTGGCGCACCAATCCAGCAACGGACCCCACTGCGCGTGCTGGCGGTCGATCAGTTCCTGTGGCCCGATGGCGCGGTAGCACAGAAGATCGGTGCCGCCGTAAAGCGCCATGTTCTCGGCCACCAGCGCAAATTGAACGGCCACCTTGTCCAGCGCCGAGTTGGCGGTGCGGGTGTGGGGCATGGTGTCGGGCTTGACCAGCCCCTGCTGCGCGTCCCATTCGGCGGCAATCGCCTGCGCCAAAGCCAGCGTCGGCACCACCAGCAGGGTCTTGGCAGGGGTTTTCACCGCACGGCCATCCAGCCGCACGGTGAAACCACCTTCACAGGATTCGGCAGTGGCCTCTTTCCAGAACCGTTTGGCCTTCCATGCGCTCATTCTGACCTCGTGAAAGGGTCGGCCGGCACGGCGTTTTCGCCCCAGTCCAGCGTCTTCCACGTCCGCGCCATATGCTCGGGCAGCGGCGCGGTGAAGGTCATCATCTTCTTGGTGATCGGGTGTTCAACAATGATCATGCGCGCATGCAGGTGAAGCTTGCGGCTGATGTCGCCGCCGATGCTGGCCCCCCAACCATCGCCTTCGTTTTCCTGCCCCGAAAAGCCGTATTTGCTGTCGCCCAGAATCGGGTGACCGATTTCCGCCATATGCGCGCGCAGCTGGTGGGTGCGGCCCGTCACAGGTTCCAATGCCATCCAGGACAGGCGATTGCCCAGAAACCACAGGGTGAAATAGTCGGTCTGCGCGCGTTTGGCCAAAGGATATTCAGCCATTTTCGCGGGGTGAACGCACATCATCTTCTCATCGCCGCCACGGCCACCACTGGGCAGCTTCTGCAGGCCGTATTTGATCGAGCCTTGGCGCGGATGCGGCACACCGGCGACGGCGGCCCAATAAATCTTGCGGGTCAGGCGGTGGCGCAGGGCCTCCGACAGGGCGCGCGCCACGCGGTCGGTGCGGGCCAGCATCAGGATGCCGGAAGTGTCTTTGTCAAGGCGATGCACCAGTTTGGGGCGTTCCTTGTAGCCGAATTTCAACGCCTCGGTCAGGCCATCGACGTGGCGGTCGCCTTGGCCGGAGCCCCCCTGCGACGGCAGGCCGGGCGGTTTGTTCAGGATGATCATATGTTCATCCTTCCAGATCACCGCGTTCTGGATCATCTTTTCATCGGCGGCGGAATAGCCGGCGCGGCGCTGCACCGGGGCCTCGGTATCGGGCAAAGGCGGCACGCGCACAGTCTGGCCGGGAGCGATGCGATCGGCGGCCTTGCAGCGGGCGCTATCGACGCGAACCTGCCCTGTGCGGCACATCTTTTCGACATGGCCTTGGGTCAGATGCGGAAAACGGCGCTTGAACCAGCGGTCAAGCCGCTGTTCGCCCTCTTCCTCGGTGACGGTGATCAGAAGAACGGCGCTCATGCGAAGGCTCCACGGGCTAGGGCTGCGCCAAGGGCGACGGCAGTGAGGGAAAGGATGACAGAGGCGGCGGTGTAAAGCAGCGCCTGCGTGGTCTGGCCGGATTGCCAGAGTTTCAGCGTATCAAGGCTAAAGGCAGAGAATGTGGTGAAGCCGCCCAAGACGCCAGCCATCAAGAGAGGCGACAGTTGGCTGCGGCTGATGAGGGTGACGAACAGAACGCCCATGACAAAGCTGCCCGCGACGTTGACGATCAGCGTGCCAAGCGGCGCGCCAATGGCCGTGACGGTGGCAAAGCGCAAGACAGAACCGATTGCGCCGCCAACAGCGACTTGGGAGAGAGTCCAGAACATGACATTTCCTTGGGCGCGGATGGGGGATTTGTCAACTGCTGGACCGGGGCCAGCCTGCGCTGTGCCACTTTTTTGCTGCTGCGCAGCCTTCTGCGACGCGCGCGGGATATTTAGGCCAAGATGAAGCGGTTATGGTTGACCGTCTTGGCGCTTGGCGCGGAGCTTTACAAAATACTCGATGCGCTTTTTCAACTCGCGTTCAAAGCCGCGTTCTGGGGGGATATAATAGACTGGGCGTTTCATGCCGTCGGGGAAGTAGTTCTGGCCGGAAAAGCTGTCCTCGGCGTCATGATCATAGGCATAGCCTGCCCCATAGCCGATCTCTTTCATCAGCTTGGTCGGCGCGTTGCGGATGTGCAGGGGCGGCGGTTGGCTGCCGGTTTCGCGGGCGGCAGTGCGGGCGGCCTTGTAGGCGACATAGACGGCGTTCGATTTGGGGGCCAGCGCGATGTAGACCAGCGCCTGCGCCAGCGCGAGTTCGCCTTCGGGGCTGCCCAGACGTTCAAAGGTGTTCCACGATTCAAGGCAGACTTGCTGCGCCTGCGGGTCGGCCAGACCGATGTCTTCCACGGCCATGCGGGTGATGCGGCGGGCCAGAAAGCGGGGGTCCTCGCCGCCCTCCAGCATGCGCGCGAACCAGTAGAGGGCGGCGTCGGGATCGCTGCCGCGCACCGATTTGTGCAGAGCCGAGATCAGGTTGTAATGTTCTTCGCCCGACTTGTCGTATTTGGAAGCGCGGCGCATCAGGCGGGTGGACAGCTGATCGCGGGTCAGCGGTTTGTCGAGTTTCCACGCCGCGACCTGTTCAATCAGGTTCAGCAAAGCGCGGCCATCGCCGTCGGCCATGTCGATCATCGCCTCACGCGCCTCGCCGTTCAGAGGCAAGGCGCGACCGAGTTCCTTTTCGGCGCGTTGGGCCAGCAGTTCCAATTCGGTCAGAGTGAGGCGCTCCAGCACGATGACCTGGGCGCGGGACAACAACGCGGCATTCAACTCAAAACTGGGATTCTCGGTGGTGGCGCCGACCAGCAGGATCGTGCCATCTTCCATATAGGGCAGAAAGCCGTCCTGTTGCGCCTTGTTGAAGCGGTGAATTTCGTCGACGAACAGCAGCGTCCCCCGACTGCCTTGCCCCCCGTTCTGACGGCGAATTTTCGCGGATTCGAAGACCTTGCGCAGGTCTGGCACGCCGGTGAAGATCGCGGAAATCTGCACAAAGGCCAGATCGGTTTCCGCAGCCAACAGCCGCGCGATGGTGGTTTTGCCGACTCCGGGCGGTCCCCACAGGATCAACGAAGACAGACTGCGCGCGGCCAGCATCGCCCCAAGCGGGCCTTCTGGTCCAAGCACATGCGCCTGACCGATCACCTGCGCCAGACTGCGCGGACGCAACCGGTCAGCCAAGGGGCGCGGGGCCTCTGGCTGCGGGGGTGCGTTGGTGTCAAACAGATCAGCCATGGGTTCAGGATAGGTCGCATCGCGGCCGGGCGAAAGCCGATTTGTGGGCCGCCCTGCCCGGTTGCATCTGCCACGCCCACCCCACAAGGCGTGGCCAGAAATGCCTTTCAGGTTTTCTGGAACCGCACCGTGCTGCCGCGCACCCTACGCGACGGCCCCGTGCGGTTGATATGTCTCCATCCAAACCTGTCCACATTCAGTGCAGAAGTTTCGGGCAGGACATTTCGACGCATTGGTTCGGCACGCCGCCGATGTCCATGACCGGGCCGGCTTCACGGGTCTGAAAGCCGATCCGGCGCATCCAGCGGCTCCAGATTGACGGGCAGAGGCCCAGCAGGCTTGTGGCCCCAAGCGCCTGCGCCGATGATACCATCTCGTTCATCAGATCGCGCTGCACTTTGCTGCGCAGGTCAGACGGCACGTCCTTGGCGATGAAGACCCGGCTGGTTTCCCAGACAAAGGGCGACACTGGAGCCTTTTCGAACAGCAGGTCTTGCGGGATGGTGTCCAGCAAACCGGCCTGCGCGTCGCGGATCATGTAGGAATAGATGCCGCAGCGCGCCGTCGTTGGGGTCAGGCGAATGCCCGCCAGCACCACACCGTCCTCATGCACCGCGATCCAGCGGCTTTGCGGGGTGTCATACTGATCAAACTCCATGCCATCCGCTTCGGGAAGATCCCATTTGCGTTGGACAATGAAGGTTTCACGCCGCGCGCGCAGCACATTGCTGAACAACGAACCGTGAGAGTGAAAGTTTTGGAAAGAAAGAGTGGTCGTTTGCATAAAATCCTCCAGCTTCGGTCAAAATTTCAGCCGGGGCTTGGGATCAAAAGAGCTTGTTTGCGGCGGCTCGTTGGATTGCCTCTGCTGTCGTGCGGCAAAGCAAACGCTCGCGGGCCGTCCGCAAACGCGCTTTCAGGGCGCTTTCGGAAATCGCCAACTGCGCCGCAGCGTCAGCATAGCGATATCCGTTGGCAATCAGGCGAAGGGCGTCGACCTGGCCGGCCGAAAGCTGATCAGGGGGCGTTGTTTTCTGATGCAGCAGCCCGACGAGATCGGAAATTTGCGAAATCTCGTCATCATCAAATTCGCGGTCCTCGCGGGCAAAGCCGCCGATGCTGCGCGAGGAACCGAGACCATGCGAAATGGCCACGCCGAAGTTCAAGCCAAAGCTGGCGGCCTGAGGCAGAATGTTTTGGAGATCGGGCGCGTCCAGCGCGCTCCAACGGCGGCTGCCGGTCTGGCCAAAGGCCCAGGTCACCACCGGATCGCCCATCAGATATCCCTGTCGGGTGTAGACCTCGGTCCAGGCCGGATCA
Source organism: Cypionkella sp. (assembly GCA_044231405.1). Classification (GTDB taxonomy): domain Bacteria; phylum Pseudomonadota; class Alphaproteobacteria; order Rhodobacterales; family Rhodobacteraceae; genus Cypionkella. The sequence goes on from JBIHZO010000039.1 coordinate 13,183, forward strand.
TAGGTTTGCACCATGATCAGGGCCGAGGCAAAGCGGATATGCAAGCCAAGCGCATAGCCAGCTGGCGCAAGCGTCGTCAGCTTTGCCAG
>JBIHZO010000332.1:0-4170 GCA_044231405.1 Cypionkella sp.
ATGAAGGGGGCCGGGGTTGGGTGGAAGACCTGCACGCACTTCGGCGGCTCCAGGGTGGTCAAGGGTCAGCAAATAGTCGCGGGCGGCGATATAAAGCCTGTGTACAGGGTCATCTGTCACTGGTGGTAAAACCGGCGCGGGTAGGCCTTGCGCTTGCAAGACGGCCAAAGGATCGCGGCCATCATGGGGTGAGGAGGTGCGATAGGCCTCCAGAACTTCGGCGCTGATTTGGCCTTGCTGCCAAAGCTGCATTGCTGCGCCATAGCGCACCCGGCCAGAACCGGGCTGGCCAAGTGGCGCGTGTATCAACAGGGCGGGATCGTCAGTCATTGTTGCGAAACGCCAGACGCTCTTCGGCCAAGCGGCGTTTCTCGGCGCGGTTCAGGATGAGGCCTGCGGCGATGACTCCGACCCCGACCGTCAGCACCATGAGGGTGGCCAGTGCATTGATGTCGGGGGTAACGCCCAGTTTGACCTTGGACCAGATCAGCAGTGGCAAGGTGGTGGATCCCGGCCCTGTTGTAAATGCGGTGATGACCACATCGTCCAGCGAGATGGTAAAGGCCAAGAGCCAGCCCGACAGGATGGCGGGCGAGATCACTGGCAGGGTGATGTCGAACAGGACCTGCCACGGGCGCGACCCAAGGTCCATCGCGGCCTCTTCGATGGCGCGGTCTGATTGCACCATGCGGGCGTTGACGATGGTGGTCACGAAGACCATGGAAAAGGTGATATGCGCCAGCGTGATGGTGGTGAAGCCCCGGCTGCCGGGCCAGCCGATCCAGTCGGCCATCAAGATGAAGAAAATCAGCATCGAGATGCCGGTGATGACCTCGGGCATGATGAGGGGGGCAGTGACCAGCCCGGAAAACAGCGTGCGGCCGCGGAACTTGGTAAAGCGGGCAAGGGTGATGCCGGCCATGGTGCCAAGGATGGTGGCAAAGGTGGCCGAGACCACGGCGATCTGCAAGGACAGGACCAGTGCGTCGATCACCTTGTCGTTGGACAAAAGCGACACATACCATTTGGTCGAAAACCCGCCCCAGACCGTCGCGAGCCGCGAGGCGTTGAAGGAATAGACGATCATCGACAAGATCGGGATGTAAAAGAACGCAAAGCCAAAGCACAAAACGCTTATCAGGAAAGTCGGGCGGCGGGTCATTTGGTTCCCTCGGCACGGGCCTGATAATGGCTGTAGATCATGGTGGGGATCACCATCAGCACCAAAAGCGCCACCGCCACCGCCGAGGCCATCGGCCAGTCGCGCGCCTGTGCAAATTCGTCCTGAATGATCTTGCCGATCATCGGTTGCGCGGCATTGCCGACAAGGGTCGGGATCACCAACTCGCCCGCCGCCGGGATGAAGACCAGCATCCCCCCTGCGACAATTCCGGGGATGGATTGCGGCAGGGTCACATCCAGAAACACCTGATAAGGGCGGCTGCCGAGGTCCATCGCGGCCTCATCCAGAGTCGGGTCCAGCCGTTCAAGGCTGGCGTAAAGTGGCAGGATCATGAAGGGCAGGTAGGTGTAAACCATGACCAGCACCACAGCGAAGTTGGTGTGCATCATGGGGATGGATTTGACTGCCCAGTCCAAGGGCACAAGCAGATTCCACAGATCTGTCAACAGCCCGTTGAACCACGAATTTTTGCCCATCAGCCCCATCCATGCGTAAACCCGCAACAAAAACGAGGTCCAGAAGGGCAAGATGACCAGCATCAACAGGATGTTGCGCCAGCTTTTGGACACCCGGGTCAAGCCAAGGGCCATGGGATAACCGATCAACAGGCAAAAGATCATCGCGACAAAGGCGTTCATCACCGAGGTCAGGAAGGCACGCAGATACAGCCCGTCAGTCACGATGCGGGAAAAGGGTTCCCAGTTGATCCAGGGATGGTTGCCGCCAAAGGAAAACGGCGGCGCGGTGGGGGTGTTGGTTGCCACGCTCATCGCGACGACGATCAGAAAGGGCAAAAGGAACAGCGCAATCAGCCAGATGTAGGGCGTGCCAATCAAAAGGGCTGCCCAGCCTTTGCCATCGAACCAGCGTTGCAGGCGGCTTGGCTGCATGCTTATGCCACCAGCACGATGGCTGCCGACGGGTCAAAGGACACCCAGACCGCATCGTCCCAATCGGCCACGCGCGCGCCTTCATCTCCGCGCCGGGCGTTGACGGCATGGGCCTGCAACAACGCATCGGGAAGCGCGATGCGGTAGAGGCTGTCTTTGCCGAAATAGGCCAGATCCTTGACATGGCCTGCCACGGCATTGGCCGTTTCGGGGTGGTCCTTGGTCAGGCGTAGCTTCTCGGGTCGGATGGCCAGCGACACCTTTTGACCGACTGTCACACCGGGCAGATCGCGGGCCAGAACTTCGGCACCCAAGGCGGGCACGTGCAACCGCAGATGGGGGGCCTCATGGGCGATGACGGTGGCGTCAAAGCTGTTGACCGATCCGATGAACCCCGCGACGAAGGCGCTGGCGGGAAATTCGTAGATCTCTGTTGGGCTGCCGATCTGCTTGACCTCGCCCTTGTCCATCACCGCGATGCGGTCGGACAGGGTCATGGCCTCTTCCTGATCGTGGGTCACGACAATGAAGGTCACGCCGGTGCGCTGTTGGATGGACATCAATTCGAACTGGGTATGTTCGCGCAGCTTTTTGTCCAGTGCGGCCAAGGGTTCATCCAGCAGCAAGAGTTTGGGCTGCCGCGCCAAGGCACGCGCAAGGGCCACGCGCTGGCGCTGGCCGCCGGAAATCTGATGCGGTTTTCGGTGGGCGAATTGCGTCAGTTGCACGAGGTCCAGCATATCGGCCACCCGGGCCGCGCGGTCGGACTTGCTGAGGTTTTTGTCATGCTTCAGCCCGTAGGCCACATTGGCGGCCACCGTCATATGTGGAAAGATGGCGTAGGATTGGAACATCATATGCACCGGGCGTTCCCACGGCGGCACGCCTGCCATGTCGCGCCCGTCCAGAAAAATGCGGCCTTGGGTCGGGTCTTCAAACCCGGCCAACATGCGCAAGAGGGTGGTTTTGCCGCAACCCGACCCGCCCAGCAGCGAAAAGATCTCGCCCTTGGCGACGGTCAGGGAAACGTCCTTGACCGCCTGAAAGCTGCCAAAGGACTTGGACACATTTTCGATGCGCAAGAAGGGTTCAGCCGTGTCTGTGGCGTCTGGGGGCATCGGTCAGCCGCCTGTCTTGATCTCGGTCCAAGCCCGGTTCATGTCGGTTTCCTGCTGGATCGTCTGGGGCAGGGGGGTGAACATGCGGGCAATCGCCTCGGCGTCAGGATAGACGGCCGGATCGGCGGCAATCGCCGGATCGACAAACGGCAAGGCGGCCTTGTTGGCGCTGGCATAGCCGGTAAAGTTGGTGCAAGCGGCGATCACTTCGGGGCGCAGCAGGTAGTCGATAAAGCGATGTGCGTTTTCGACATTGGCGGCATCTGAAGGCACAGCCCAAAGATCGAACCACGAGGGCGCGCCGGTTTTGGGGATGAAATAGCCGAGGTTCATTTCGATCCCGGCCTCGACCGCGCGCGCCTTGGCCACACCGTAATCACCCGACCAGCTGTTGACGGCGCAGACTTCGCCATTGGGAATGGTGGTCAGATAATTGGCGTTGTCAAAAGTGGAAACATATTCGCGGATGGGTTTGACGGCTTCGACCATCTTGGCCCATTCGGCGGGGCCGGCGGTGTTGGGATCAATCCCGAGATAGGCAAGGATCATGAACCCAAAATCGGTGGGGCTGTCCAGAAGCGAGATACCGCAATCGGCCAGCAAGGCCGCATTTTCGGGTTTCAGGATGGTATCAAGGGAGTGCAGATCGGCATTCGGCAACCGTTCTTTCACCATGTCGATGTTATAGGTCATCCCGACCGACCCCCACATATAGGGCACACCGTAGGCATGGCCGGGGTCATAGGTTTCGCCGATCTTCAGAATTGCGGGGTCAAGATTGCCCCACCTGGTCAGCTTGCTACGGTCAAGTTTCTGCAGGACGCCGGCTGCGATTGACCGGGGCAGGCCTTGACCGTTGTGCAGGATCACATCATAGCCCGTCGATCCTGCCAGCAGTTTGGCCTGCATCTCTTCGGCGCTGGCATAGAGATCATAGACCACTTCGATGCCGCTTTCCGCACTGAAATCGGCCACTGTC
>JBIHZO010000331.1:0-4170 GCA_044231405.1 Cypionkella sp.
CGCCAGATACAAGAACCCCTCATGCGTGCGGATATACGTGATGTCGGTGACCCAGAACTGGTCCGGGGCATCGACATCGAACTCCCGGTTCAGGGTATTGTCGGCCACGACAGCCGGGCTACCACCACAAGAGCTCGGCTTCTTTTTGTAACCAATCTGGGCCCTTATGCCTGCCAGACGGGCAAGGCGCCATGCCCGGTTGGGGCTGATGTCTTCGCCCATGTCGCACAGATCATCGTGCAGCTTGCGATAGCCATACACCTCGCCACTATCATCCCAAGCCTGCTTCAGCAGCACAGTTTGGCGCTGATCCTCCAACGCACGAGGGCTCAAGGGCTCTCGCAGCCATGCATAAAAGCCGCTCGGATGAACCAGCAGCATCCGGCACATGGCCCGGACCGCAAAGATCAGCCGGTTCTCGGCAATGAAGGCATACCTCACCGGGATTCCCTGGCGAAGTATGCGGTGGTGGGTTCAACCGGTCAGCGCAACGGCTCGCTTGAAGGTATCAGCCGGCGTCCGGAAGCCAAGCGTTTTTCGGGGTCTTGTATTGAGCCGCAAGGCGACCTGATCAAGGTCATGTTGTGTGTAAACGGATAGGTCCGTGCCGTTCGGGAAGTATTGGCGCAGCAGCCCGTTGGTGTTTTCGTTGCTTCCGCGCTGCCAAGGGCTTTTCGGATCACAGAAGTAGACGGTGACATCAGTGGCGACGGTGAACTTGCGGTGATAGGCCAGTTCGGTCCCGCGGTCCCAAGTCAGCGACGACATCACCCCTTGCAGCAGATGTCGCACTTGGGCAATCAATGCGCTGACGACGCTGTCGCTGTCCTTGCCACCAACCTTGACCAGCATCACGAAGCGCGAACTGCGTTCAACCAGAGTGGCGATATGGCTGTTTCTGGCACCACTCAGCAGACCACCTTCCCAGTGACCCGGGATGGCACGATCCTCTATCTCGGCCGGCCTGTCCCGGATAGATACGGCATCGACGATCTGCCCGCGCGTCTGGCCCGCCGTTGTCGAAGTTCGGCCCCGGCGCATGATCCTGCGGCTGCGCAGATGGGCCAGTAGCTCTTTCTTGAGCACGCCACGCGCCTGAATGAACAGGCTCTTGTAGATTGTCTCGTGTGACACGTTCATGGAGGCGTCTCCGGGATACCGGGCCTTCAGCCACCCGGCGATCTGCTGCGGCGACCATTGGCCCGACAGCTTTCCGGCAACCAGTTTGCACAAGGACAGGTTGAAGGCCAAGTGGCAGGGTTTGGGCCGGCGAGCGCGATCCAGCGCCCATTCATCCGCACGGGCGGCACGATAGGCCCGACGACCACCGTTCTTGGCCACTTCGCGACTGATGGTCGAAGCTGCTCGCCCCAGATCTTGGCCAAGCTGTCTGAATGACCGGCCGGCAACGAGACCACGCGAAATCTCCTCCCGCTCCGCAAGGCTCAGAGACCCGGACCTGCGTGACCGGGCTACCGGCGCAAAGCCACCCTTCGCCGCGACAACTCCGAACACCGAGGCCGCATGCTTGCCCAACGCCCGCCCAATATCGCTGAGGGTCTCCCCTGCCTTCCAACGACGCCAGAGTTCAGCCTTCTGCTCGTGCGACAAGCCAGGGCGTCCGGTTCGTGTCATTGTGGGTCCTTTCAGAACATCTCAAATCAAAGATGTTGCGCTGATCGGTTGAACCCACAGCTGCATAAGTGTAATTTTCTCGGCGAGATGCATGAGGAGATTTTGAATCAAGACAAGCAGATACACAAAGGTGCAGATCCTCGCGATCCTGCGTTAGGCTGAAGGCTGAAGGCGGCATGTCGGTTGCCGAGTTGTGCCGGGCGCACGGCATGAGCAACGCGTCATTCTATAAATGGCGGGCGAAGCATGGGGGCATGGATGCGTCGATAATCGCCCAGACGAAGGCCATTGAAGAAGAAACCGGCGGCTGAAGAAGATGTTCGCCGAACTCAGCATGCAGAACGAGCTGCGGAAAGAGGCCCTTGGAAATGTGTGGTCCGCCCCGCGATTGCAAGGTTTATGTGGGTGACGCACCGGCTTGCGTAAATGTATCCGGCCTCTGATCAGTCAGCCGCTTTTGGCGACAAGGCCTTGATGAGATCCGCCCCTCGGGTTCCAGATTAGTGTCACGGGATCAAATCCCGCCTTTTTTTTCGTCAAGCTTACCCGTGGTCGATCAACCGTTTGGTCATCCGCTGGCTGGCAGGTGATTCTTGCATCACCGAGAAGCACGTCCCCTGCAATGGGTTTGCGGTGAAGGATCAGCTTGAGCAGCTGCGCCTTTTAACCGCAAATAGACTGTGCCAGGTTGTGTCAGGATCGCCCAGACTGTGCGCGCCAGCTTGTTGGCCAACGCAACGACGGCTTTGTTGCGTTGGGTTCTAGCTTCAAGTGCATTCAGCCAACGTCCCAAGGCATGGCTTTCGCGGTTTAGCTGTAGAAAACACGACCGCGCTCCATGGATGATCAGACGGCGCACATATCCGTTTCCGCGCTTGCTGATCCCAAGAAGGGTTTGCTTTCCTCCGGTCGACTTTTGTGCATGCACGAGGCCCAGCCAGGCTGCCATGTCTCGGGCTTTGCGGAATTGGCTGTCGTCGCCCGCCGCCGCACAAGCGCAGTTGCAGTCAAGGCGCCAACCCCGGGAAGGGTCAGCAACCTGCTGATCGTCTCGTCTTCGTTGGCGATAGCATCGATCCTGGCGCTCAAGGCTTTGACCCGGTTCTCGATACAGGCAAGGTCATCCAGCAGGTCATTCAGCAAATCCCGCATAGTCTGGGTCAGATCGTCTTCCAGATTGCCAATGTGCCGCCGAATGTCGGCATGAACGCCACCGGCCCCGACCCGCATGGCAAACCCATATTCGATGCAAAAGGCCCGCGCCTGATTCATCAACCCGGTGCGTTCGCAGACAAGCCGGTCCCGGTTTCGATGCAGCGCCTGAAGATCAACCTGCTCAGGGGTGAGCACTTCGACGAACCGCATGGTCGGCTTGGTCACCGCTTCAGCAATTGCAGCCGCATCAACTGTGTCGGTCTTGTTCGACTTAACACAGGGCTTCACAAATCGCCCCGAAATGATCCGGGCATCATGCCCTATTCCGATCAGCTTCCTGGCCAACCATTGCGATCCGGGGCAAGCCTCCATGCCGATTGGCACTTTTGGCGCCAAATCGAAGAATGATTGCAAGGCATCACGCGCAAACTTGGCGCGCTGAATCACAGATCCCTCGCGGTTGACGGCCGCAACGTGAAACACGCTTTTGCCGATGTCGATCCCATAGGCGAAGGCTTCGGGCAGGGATTTAGTTCGCATCCTCTCTCCTTTTGGTTTGCGATGCAGCAGTACTGACGCAGGGGTGCGGGGCGGGCCATCCCATTAGTAGCTCGGCCGTCTCAACGCCGCGAGATGGCCGAGAACGCGGTGGCGCGAAGAGGAGCGAGCGTTGCGCTGGCCTGCCGTGCCTTTGGGGTGAGCGAGACCTGCTATCGTTATGGCCCGAAGCTGCGCGCCGAGAACGAGGAGATCGCCGATCCTCTGGTCGGGCTGACCGATGCCCGCAAGACTTGGGGTTTGGCCTGTGTTTCTTGCATCTGCGCAACGTCAAAGGGCACCCATGGAACCACAAGCGGGTCTATCGGATCTACTGCGCGCTGGAACTGAACCTGCGGATCAAACCAAACCCCGCAAGCGGTTGAAGCGTGACAAACCCGATGCCTTGGCGGTGCCGGACGCGCCGAACATGACCTCCCTCGCGCGCATGCAGGCATGCGCTGCCGGGCAGCGGGTCGATGGACTTCATGGCTGATCGCCTCGGTGATGGCCGTGCGTTTCGGCTGCTGAACGCGCTGGATGACTTCAACCGCAAGGGGCTGGGTATCGAGGTGGACTTTTCGTTGCCTACTGAGCGCGTGGTCCGGAGCCTTACCCAACATCACCTTGGCACATCGCAATGCCGTCGGGAGGGGGTATCCACCCCATCAGTTCTGCGTGAAAATCAACAGACAGACAGGCATCCATCGCCAGCGCTTCGACAGCAACCAGCACGCGATACGCGCTATCGGCGACTGGATCCGCTTTTACAACCACCGACGCCCTCATCAGGCGCTGGACATGAAAACCGCCGCTGAGGCATTCGCATTAGCGGCGTAACCT